>CAJCJB010000306.1 GCA_903970545.1 Candidatus Saccharimonadota bacterium
ATTGGTCCACCACTTATGACGGGCATTTTTGCCTACTTCACTGGGACACACCATGGGGTATACTTCCCAGGGGCTGCTTTTATTTTAGGTGGTATATTAACCTTGCTTAGCCTGCTGTTTGCCATGCGCTCTTTGGCTAATTATGTGCATAAAAAGAGTTAGTTTTTCCATTGCCGTCTGCACACTGATAGCTCCTGTTAGTTGACTAATAGCAACCATTAGTTAATGCATAACAATGGTTAGTTTACTAACAGCTCTCGTTAGTTAGCGAACAGCAACTGTTAAGTACCGAACAGCAACTGTTAAGTACTGGGCAGCAACCGTTAAGTACTGGATGGTGGACTATAAAAAGAATGATGGCATATGAACATGAAACAGCCAGTAAACAAAATGATTCACACGACCATTATCTAACTGAATTAATTAAAGCTATCAGGATTGATTTACAAATAAAGGATGAAAGCTTTCCTAATATCTATTTTAAAAAAGCGTAGATAGCTGTTGAGCAAGAGTTGTTTGCGTTAGAGATTAGCTCAGCTTCTTTATTGTTTTTAATTGGTATCGTTAAATACCGAAAAGGCATTTGAAAGCAAACTGCCGTGCAGCGCGCAAAGCCCGACAGCGCATCTGCCTGAACACCCAAACTAACTAAACTTACAAATATCCCAGCTTATGTCTTACTCTTGCTAAAACAGGATTGGCAATGGCGGCTGCTTTAACTGCACCTTGCTTTAGTATAGCATCAAGTTCCTGAGTATTAGCCATCAGGTGGTTGTAGGTTTCTCTGGCTTTGGAGAATTTAAGCATCAAGGTACTATATAAAAGGAGTTTTGCACTTCCATAGCCTATACCTCCCTCTATATATTTAGTTCTTAAAAAATCTGTTTGGGTGGCATCGGCTACCAGTTTATATATATTAAAAACATTACAGGTATCGGGGTCTTTGGGTTCTTCTACTCCTTTAGAATCTGTTTTAATACTCTTTATTACCTTTTCTAATTCTTTTTCAGGAAGGAAAATATTAATAAAGTTGTTGTATGATTTGCTCATTTTTTGTCCGTCGGTGCCGGGCACAATCATTACGCTTTCTTCTATTTTTGCTTCGGGTACTACAAAGGTATCTCCGTATTGGCGGTTAAATCTTTCAGCAATATCGCGTGTAATCTCAAGATGTTGAAGCTGGTCTTTACCCACAGGTACAAAGTTGGCATCATACATCAATATATCGGCAGCCATCAAAACGGGGTAGGTAAACAGGCCAGAGTTTACATCACTTAATCTATCTGATTTTTCCTTAAATGAAACCGCATTGGCAAGCATGGGGTAGGGAGTAAAACAGTTTAAATACCAGGTTAATTCGGTAACCTGCGGCACATCGCTTTGGCGATACAAGATATTCTTTTGGGTATCAAAGCCTAAGGCAATCCAGGTAGCGGCCACAGCGTTTATACTGTTCTTCCTGGCTTCGGCATCTTTTAAACTGATTAAAGAATGAAAATCGGCAATAAAATAAAGCGACTCATTTTCTGCCTTATTGCTTAACTCTATGGCAGGAAGCATGGCACCTAAAACATTGCCTAAGTGGGGTATATTGTTGCTTGTTATTCCGGTTAGTATGCGTGCCATTTTCTTTAATTGATTATTTGGTTTAATTTACTTTGGGAAGATGCTATCGCCCCCTAAATTAGTTCTGTTTATAAAACCATTGCTAACTTCAACTTCTACTGTATTTATTAATGATTTACTCAGTTTAGTTAAGTTAAAATCGGTTGGTTCAAAATCAAAAAACAAACCGATACGCAACGGATACACATTAGTGCCTACGGCAAACTCATCATCGTTATTGAAATTATAAACTTCAAAAGTATAGCTTACTTCTTTGGTAACATCAAATATAGTAAGCATAGCTTTGCCCGAGTATTCTTCATTACTTTCATTATTTGCATCCGTAAAACTTAAGTTCTTTATAGGAAATTTCCCTTGTAAATAAACATATTGTTTGCCCATACTGGCAAGTGCAGAATCTGCTTTGGGAATCTCTGTGGTGACGGAAGAAATATCCATCTTAAAAGCAATCTCGCCGCTGCCTTCATTAACCTGTACTATACTCGAGTAGCTTTCTGCATACCAGGTGCTATCGGCTATTTTGGTTTCTAACTTTACTCTGGATGGGAATAAATTTTGGGCATGAGATTGCCACGCTACGCTCGCAATGACAAAAAGAAATAATGTGCTGGTTGTTTTTAATTCCATAGTTATGTTATTAAACCAACCTTAGCAGCCGGATATGCGTTAAAGGTACCAATGCCTTTTGATATGATTACATCTCTGTTGGCAGCTTTTATGGTGCCGCTTACCACAATAATGCGGTTACCTTTTTGTTCTATAAACGATGCCCCGCTAAGTTCATCACCCAATAAAGCAGGGTTTAAATAATTCAGTTTAAACTCAACAGTTGAAACTATTTTTAAATCTTCGCATACCATTGAAAGAGCGGCTACGCCCAGCACGGCATCCATCATGGCAGAAATTACACCACCATGTGCAGCCTGCGGAGTTGCCAAATGCTCTTTAGTAATAGTTAAATAGTGTTGCACAACGCCGGGCTCAACAATGTTAAAATGCAAACCCAGATGTCTGCCGAAGTTATTATACTCTATGTATTTCTTTATAATGGGGTGCATATTGCGTGCAAATATACTTTACTTATCTTTGCGTAATTGAATTTTATGCGTACAGGAACAGTAAAATTTTTCAATATAAAGAACAAATTTGGGTTCATTATTGATGATGAAACAAAGAAAGAACATTACGTACACGCAAAAGACCTTACCGAGGAAATTAAGGAGGGCGATCGTGTTGAGTATGAATTAAGACCTGCTAAACGTGGCGATGAATGCGCTAAGGTGAAGAAAATAGCGGCAGGTAGTAAATAAATTATATGATTACCACCAGGAAAAATGCGCGGGTGGTATTGGCACTTGTTTCTCTAGTTCTATTTATTGCTTTATACTATAGTAAAAACCTCAGTTTTAGTTATGATTTTGAATCTTTCTTTCCCGATAATGACTCTGCACTGCCCTTTTA
The DNA here is from genome assembly GCA_903970545.1 of Candidatus Saccharimonadota bacterium. Taxonomy (GTDB): domain Bacteria; phylum Bacteroidota; class Bacteroidia; order B-17B0; family Aurantibacillaceae; genus PALSA-968. The sequence continues at coordinate 3,088 of CAJCJB010000306.1, forward strand.
TAAAGATTACCGTAAAGCCTTTGGGCACGATAATGAGTTTGTGCTTATTGCACTTGAGAATGAGAAGGGAATATTTAAAAAGGACTTTCTTACCAAAGCAGATAGCCTTACCAAACAACTAAAAAGACTTCCTTTTGTGGAGGAAGTTATATCGCCAAGTAACTTAAAGAAAACATCTTTACAGGGCTTTGCTTCTGCGCAAATACCTTTACTGCATACTCAGGATAAGGGGCTCTACAAAGATGATTCTGCTTATATCTATAAATCCCCTCAATGGAAAAACAACTTCTTTTCAGCAGACGGAAAATCAATTTGCTTCTATTTAAAGTCAAAAGACGGGCTATCTAAAAACAAATCAGATACACTGGCAGCAGGTATTAAAAGGTTAATAAGTAATTTAAAGTTTGATTCTTTTCATCTTGCAGGAAGGATATTTGCGCAGTCTGTTTTCTTAGAGAAATTGCAAAAGCAGTTTGCTCTTTTCATCTTAATATCGTTGGTATTTGTAATACTCTTGTTATGGTTTACTTTTAAGAATATACAGGCTGTGCTACTTCCAATCTCCTTAATTATTATTTCTACGATTATAACCTTTGGCATTATGGGTGCGCTGGATAAGCCCATTGATATTATGACAGCCATGATACCTACTATGATATTTATAGCAGGTATGAGTGATGTGATACATTTCTATACTAAATACAACGATGAAATACTTGCAGGTAAGAACCAAACTGATACCCTGAAACTTATTTTTAAAGAAGTTACACAACCTACTTTGCTAACACTAATATCAACAGTAGTGGGCTTTCTATCGCTTTGTTATTCGGGTATAAAACCTGTAAGAGATTTTGGCATTTATACATCTGTTGGTATTGCGGTGGCATTTCTGTTAACTTATACATACTTGCCTGCTGTACTAAGCTTATTAAAAGCTCATCCCCAACCCTTCCCGAAGGGAAGGGGGAAAGGAGTAAAAGTCTTTCCTGAACGGAAGGATGTAGGAGGGGAATTACACAAACTATTCTTTTGGGTAATTCGCAAAGGTAAAGCCATAGCACTAATTACATCTTTATTAATGTTAGCGTCGGTGTGGGGTATGTTTAAAATAGTGCCTAATCAAAAACTGTTGGATGATTTATCAGATAAAGAACCTGTAAAACAAGACTTCCTATTTTTTGAAGAGCATTATGGCGGTGTTCGCCCGCTTGAAATTGACATTACCATAAAAGATGCAAACAAAACTATTTGGAATTATGAAGTGATGAAACAACTAAATGTCGTTGACAGCTTCGTTGCCCAAACGTACCAACCCGGTTTTATGCTATCACCCGTATCTCTTGTAAAATCTGTTAACGAAGCTTATGACGGAGATTATAGCTTACCCAGAGATACTACAGATTATAACAGAGACGTGAAACTTATTGCAGCCAATAAAAACAGTCACAACTTTCGCAGATTAGTGCAACCGGATGGTAAGCGAAGCCACATAAGTGCTAAGATAAAAGATTACGGTAGTCAGATTGTTGATAGATATAATACGCAACTTACCAAGTTCGTCAATCAGCATACTGATACATCCGCAATAAAACTTACCATAACGGGCACTACTAACCTGATAGATTTAAATAACAGTTATCTGGTTACAAACACCATGCAGGGCTTGCTAACGGGTATTCTTGCTTTGGCATTACTTACGTTTATTATACACAGGTCTTTTAAAATGGTGTTGGTGTTTTTAATTCCTAACGTAGTGCCTTTGCTAATTATGGCAGGCATTATGGGCTTGTTTCATATTCCGTTAAAGGCAAGTACGGCTATTTTCTTTTCTATTGCTTTTGGTATTGCTACTGATGATACCATTCATTTTATATCCCGCTTTAAGCTGGAGTTAAGTAAAAGTACCTCTCCTTTGCGGGCATTTAAACACACCTATGCCGAAACAGGGAAGCCCGTTTTTTTAACTACCTTAATCTTGTTAGGAGGCTTCATCAGTCTGATATTATCAGATTTTGAGAGTATCCGCTTGTTTGGCTTACTTACCTGTCTTACCTTGTTGGTTGCCCTTCTTGCTGAAATTGTTTTGCTGCCCGTATTACTGATGGCTTTGTTTAGGAAGATGAAGAGTTAATCTATTGCTATTGTGCCTATAAAGTAATTGTCTTTAAAACCCTTGCTACTTCACTCAGCATATCGTCATTAAAATCTAGGTGCGTAACCATTCGCATGGTGTTTTTGCCAAAGGCAACGGCCTTTATGTTATGTTTTTGCAAAGCCTGTACAAATGCCTGACCACCTACTTTTTCAGTTATATTAAATATAACAATGTTGGTATCTACAGGCAATATGTTTTCTATAAAAGGCAGGGCTTGCAACATTTTCTCTAACTGTTTAGCGCGAGTGTGGTCGTCTTTCAGTCGGGTAATATTATGTTCAATGGCATAAAGTCCGGCTGCGGCAAGTATACCACCCTGGCGTATTCCTCCGCCAAATACTTTGCGTATGCGGCGTGCTTTTTTAATGGAAGCTTTGTCGCCCAACAAAACTGAACCAACAGGTGCACCCAACCCTTTAGATAAACAAACTGAAATGCTATTAAATAAACTGCCATGTTGTTGTGCAGTCTCGTTAGTTGCTATAAGTGCATTAAAAATGCGTGCGCCATCTAAGTGCAGCGGCAGGTTCTTTTGTTTGCAGAGTTGGGCAATGGGTTCAATATCTTTTGCTGTATAATAACTTCCGCCTGCTTTATTTATAGTGTTTTCAAGACTTACCAAAGCCGTACGTGGCAACCAATCGAAATCTCCATTTATGTTTTCCTCAATCTGTTTAGCATTAATTCTACCCCTGTCTCCATTTAGCAAACGAACCTGAACGCCGCTATTAAAGGCCACTCCCCCACCCTCATTTACATATATATGCGAGTTTACATCGCAAATAACTTCGTCTCCCGGTTGGGTGTGGGCTTTAATGGCAATTTGGTTGGTCATAGTCCCACTTGGGCAAAACAATCCGGCCTGCATATTGAACATAGTCGCTAGCTTTTCTTCCAACTGAATAATGGTAGGGTCTTCGTTAAACACATCATCGCCCACAGGTGCGGTAAGCATAGCCTGCAACATAGGCGCAGATGGTTTGGTTACAGTATCACTTCTTAAATCAATAATCATAGTACATTTGTTTCTACAAGTTTAAAGGTTTTTTACCATTGGAGAAAAAAGATTTTATAGTAGTTGGACAAGGACTTGCCGGGAGCATTTTAGCACTGGATTTACTAAAGCAAAACAAAAGTGTGTTGGTAATTGATAATGGGGAGTTAAGTAATTCTTCAAGAGTTGCCGCAGGTATTTATAACCCCGTTGTCTTTAAACGCTTAACCCAAAGCTGGATGGCAGATAAAACCATGCCAGTTATGTTTGAATTTTTTAAGGAGGCAGAAAAGCTATTTAATACAAAACTTATACACCCTACAAAAATAACTCGTGTGTTTGCAAGTGAGCAGGAAGAATTGCTATGGAAGAAAAAAACAGTAAACGAGTTAAGCGATTTTATTGATGCTGAGATTCATCTTGCAGAAAATGAATATACTTTTTTAAACAACAATTATGGTTTTGTTTCTCAGGCAGGATTTGTAGATGTACCATGCTTTCTAGCCCGAACACAAAACTATTTAGAACAACATACGGCTTATTTAAACGAAACTTTTAGTTATGAAGATGTGGTTATAAACAAGCAGGAGATAATGTATAAAGATTACTCTTGTGGTAAACTTATCTTCTGCGAAGGACATTTAGCCACGCAAAACCCTTTCTTTAAAGAGATAAAATTTAAGCCCGCCAAAGGCGAAGTGCTTACTATTTATTGCGAGGAACTAAAAGCAACATCCATTTTAAATAAAGATTTCTTTATATTGCCTTTACCAGAAGCGCACCACTTTAAAGTGGGGGCCACTTATAACTGGGATGATTTAACAGACGAAGTAAGCAACGAAGCCAAACAAACTTTAACGGATAAATTAAACACGCTTATTCCCTTTAGCTATAAAATAATTAATCAACAAGCAGGTGTAAGGCCTTCTACTATTGACAGAAGACCTGTTATGGGAAATCATTCAATTCATAAAAACATATATGTGTTTAATGGCTTTGGCACCAAGGCGGTTATGCTGGCCCCTTACTTTTCAAAACATTTTTGTAGTTTTATAGAAAATAAATCAGAGTTGTTTTTAGATGTGGATGTAAAACGATTTTATGCGAGAGAATAAAATGAAACTAATAGGAAGACGAGAATATGTTGATTTTCCTGAACTTAACATTTTCAAAGTAGAAGCTAAAATAGATACAGGTGCTTATACTTCTGCTCTGCATTGTAAGGATATTAACGTAAAGAAAATTAATGGTAAAGATATTTTATGCTTTAAATTATTGGATGAAACGCACCCTGAATACAATGAACAGGAACATTGCTTTGAGGACTTTATTCAGAAACACATTAAAAGTTCATCCGGAGAAAAGGAACTGAGGTACATTATTAAAACCTTACTAGTTATTGGTGGTAAAAGAATAAGAACTACTGTATCACTCACGGATAGGGCTAATATGCGTTACCCGATATTAATCGGGCGCAAGATGATAAAGAATAAATTTATCATAGATGTGGCTCAAATACATACAGAGGGTATTCTATATTAAAATAATAGCTATCTTTAAAACAATAATAACGCTATATGAAACTAGCCATTCTTTCTCGCGGAAAAACAATATACTCTACCAAACGTTTGGTAGAAGCTGCTGAAAAGCACGGACATGAAGTATTGCAGTTAGACCACATGAAATGTGTATTAGGTATTGAAAAAGGAAGACCACACATTTATTATGGAGGGAAAGAAATTATGGGTGTAAATGCTGTTATTCCACGTATCGGGGCGTCTGTTACTTTTTATGGAGCTGCTGTGTTGCGTCAGTTTGAGATGATGAAAATATTTACGGCTGTTGAGTCTCAGGCATTGGTGCGTTCTCGAGATAAGCTGCGAAGTCTGCAAATAATGGCTCGTGCAGGAATCGGTATGCCTAAAACAATATTTGCTAATAAGACAAAAGATGTTGACCAGATGATTGAAGCGGTTGGCGGAGCACCTTGTATTATAAAATTATTAGAAGGCACTCAGGGCATTGGGGTTATTCTGGCTGAAAATAATAAAGCAGCCAAGTCTATTATAGAAGCGTTTATGAAACTTAATGCAGCCATGCTGGTACAGGAGTTTATAAAAGAAGCTAAAGGCGCTGATATCAGAGCCTTTGTAGTAGATGGGCAAGTAGTAGGCGCTATGAAACGCCAGGCTAAAGAAGGTGAGTTTCGTTCTAACTTACATCAGGGTGGTTCGGCTACTGTTATTACACTTACGGCTGAAGAACGCTCAACTGCAATTAAAGCAGCAAAGAAATTAGGTTTAGGTATTGCAGGTGTTGATATGTTGCAAAGCGAAAGAGGTCCGCTTGTGATGGAAGTAAATTCATCTCCGGGTTTAGAAGGTATTGAAAATGCAACAGGTTTAGATATTGCCGGAAAAATAATTGAGTATGTGGAGCGAAATGAGTTTAACGGGAATGAGGGATAGTGCTGTATGAGTTCCATAAAAATCCATCAGGATACTATTAAGCCGGGAGAAAACAAAGTAGTATCGCTTAACACGTACGAACTTCCTACCAAAACAAAAATAGAAATCCCTATTCATGTGTTTCGTTCAAAGCATGCAGGACCAACTATACTGCTTAGTGCAGGCATGCATGGCGATGAAATAAACGGGATTGAAGTTCTTCGTAAAATAATTACCCGCAAAGAAATTCAAAATCTGTTATGTGGCACAGTCATTGCTATTCCCGTAATGAACACCGTTTCTTTTCTTTATCAAAGCAGAGATTTGCCTGATGGAAGAGATTTAAACCGTTGCTTCCCCGGCACTAAAAATGGTTCTTTGGGTGGAAGAATTGCTTATGATTTGATGAAAGAAATCATTCCTTTGATTGATGTAGGTATTGATTTTCATACAGGCGGTGCTAAGATTAATAACTACCCGCAACTACGTTGCAACTTTGATGATGCCACAAGTTTAAAAATAGCCAAAGTATTTTCTCCTCCATTAATAATTAATAGTGTATACAGAGATGGTACGCTCCGCAAAGAAGCTGCCAAAAAAGAGAAACCCATCTTAGTGTTTGAAGGTGGCGAGAGTTTGCGTTTTGATTACCAGTCTATCAACGAAGGCATGAATGGTTGCTTGCGTTTATTGCATCATCATAAAATGATTCATGATGAAATTCCACCTAACCCTTTTGTAAAACTTACAAAAAATGTATGGGTACGTGCCAAGCTTTCAGGCTTATTTCATATAGCAAAACCAAATGGCGCTTATATAAATAAAGATGATGTGTTGGGTGCAATTTGCAATCCATTCGGACAGGTAGAAGCCCGTATTACATCGCCATTTGACGGGTATATTGTGGGTGTTAACAACCAGCCTGTGGTAAATCAGGGAGATGCCCTCATTCACATCGGAACAGAAGATTAGTTTTGTTCTGTAATTAAAGATTAGATGAAGAAGATAAAAGATGCCAATGATTTTAAAATGATTGCCACTACCACTTTAGGCTTAGAGGAAGTATTGGCAGCAGAACTTTTAAAATTAGGAGCAAAAAATATAGAGCAGCATAACCGTGCGGTTAGTTTTTTTGGCGATGAAGGCTTTATGTACAAAGCCAATTTATGCTTACGTACTGCCATACGCGTATTAAAACCTATTACAAGCGGTAAAGCACAAAACGAACATCAACTCTACGATTTGATTGATTCCATTAGTTGGGATAAATTTTTAGATTTAAATCAAACACTTGCTGTTACGGCTGCTTTAAACACCGAGTATTTTAATCACAGTCAATATGTAGCGCAAAAATGCAAGGATGCTATTGTTGACCAGTTCAGGGCTAAAACAGGTAAACGTCCGTCGGTTGACAGGGAGAATCCCGATTTTAGTTTATATGTTTATATTTATAATGATGAAGTAAATATCATGCTGGATAGTTCCGGCATTCCTTTATATAAACGTGGTTACCGCGTTGATACCAATTTAGCACCTATAAATGAGTCTTTAGCAGCAGGACTTATTTTATTAAGTGGCTGGGATGGGCGTTTGCCTTTATACGACCCCATGTGTGGCTCCGGTACTATTTTAATTGAAGCGGCTTTGATTTCTGCTAATGTGCCTCCCGGGTATTTTAGAGGTAGTTATGGCTTTAAAAACTGGCCTGATTATGATGAAGACCTGTACGAAAAAATTTACGAAAACGTTATTAATAAAATAAATGATAATAAACCTATTTTATTGGGTACAGATATTTCTCCGCATGTGCTTAAAAAAGCCAAAGAAAATGCGACTTCTGCTAATGTAAATGAAATGATAACCTTTCAAAAGGCAGATTTTTTTGAAACCACTTTTGGCGAAGAAAAGAAATATACCATCATTATGAACCCTCCTTATGGAGAGCGCATGAATAAAGATAATATAAAGGTTTTATACAAAACTATTGGCGATACGTTGAAGCATAAATACAAAGGCTCCTCTGCCTGGATAATCAGTTCTAATATGGAAGCCTTTAAAAGCGTGGGATTAAAAACATCCCGTAAGATAAGTTTGTATAACGGCGGCTTGCCTTGCAAGTATTGCAAGTATGAGATGTATTAGGAGTTTAATTAGGTCTAAACTAAGATTATTCCAGCAAAAAACAGGGATGGTATAGAAAAGTTCTGCCACTATGAAGCATTAACAACAGGTGGTAAACAACTAACAGAGGGTAGCCTACATATCTGCTGGTAAATGTTTCATATAGGGTGATAAGATTCGTATTGAAATATGGAAAACTTTTGCCTTCGCAAAATTCATCGCGCAGTTTACCACTATCAGAATGATGTATCAATGCTGGCAAGAACTTGGTTCTGCTTTTTAAAGCCATATCTAACGCCAACAAAGCGCCATCATTAGTTAATAAGGAGTGCAAGCAATATCCGACTATTTTGTGTGAGTAGGCATCTGTAATCAAATACGGGTAATTAAAATCATTTCCTACACAGATATAAGTCCCGTAAATTAAAACATTAGCTTGTTCTAATGATTTTTCTAATTCCTTAACTCGTTTTTTGAGGGCTTGTAAATTTTCCTTCTCTTGCTCTGTCATGGCAGGTAAAGTTATTAATCCTTCTTTTACCCTATTCCGATACTGTTCTACCAACATATTTACCGTGTAGATACTGGCAAGTTGATATTCTTCGACTAATTCTTTGGTATCACGACCTTCAAAAAGCACTTCAAAAGCTATTTTCTCTTTGAACTTTTCTGCGTGCTGACCTCTGTCATTTATTATCTGTTCTAATAGGTTTTTCATGCCAATTTTCTTTTAAGAAAACTGTATAGCTATTTCAGTAGAAGACAAATATTTTTTTTACATGACTGGTTTAGTTAATTAAATCCATTCATCGTGCAAAACTTACGGTTCGTATAATTTTTTGATTTTTATGATTCTTTCTTTCATACGTTCAAAATTTTTAGTATATCTTTACGTTAGAATAGCAACAGAAACATACATTTTCAATATATAAAACATGAGTGCAACAATGGAATTATCGCTAACAGGAACCCTTAAAAAGTTTTTCGGCTTCGGAAAATTTAAAGGCAACCAAGAAAAAATTATTACCTCTATATTAGATGGTAAAGATACCTTCGTAATTATGCCTACGGGCGGAGGTAAATCTCTTTGCTATCAGTTACCAGCTATCGTAAGCGAAGGGACAGCTATTATTGTTTCTCCTCTTATAGCTTTGATGAAAAATCAGGTTGATGCTATTCGTGGTTTCAGTAAAGAGGATGGTATTGCACACTTTCTTAATTCGTCTTTAAATAAGGCGGATATGATGCAGGTAAAGAAAGATGTACTTGCAGGTAAAACCAAGCTATTATATGTAGCCCCTGAGACTTTAACTAAGGAAGATAATATAAAATTCTTTACTGAGTTTAATGTTTCATTTTTTGGAATAGATGAGGCGCATTGTATTTCTGAGTGGGGACATGATTTCAGACCTGAGTACCGTCGTCTTCGTCCTATTATAGATAAGGTAAGCGAGCGTATGAATAAAAAGGTGCCTGTTATTGCACTTACTGCTACAGCTACTCCTAAAGTTCAGCTTGATATACAAAAGAACTTAGGTATGCTGGAAGCTAATATGTATAAGTCTTCTTTTAACCGCCCTAACTTATACTATGATATACGTCCGAAGGTAAATGTAAACAAAGAGATTATTAAATATGTAAAACAAAACCCGGGTAAGTCTGGTATTATATATTGTTTAAGCCGTAAAAAGGTAGAGGAGATAGCTGAAGCATTAAAGGTTAATGGCGTTAAAGCCGAGCCTTATCATGCAGGTATGGATGCTAAGGAACGTGCCAAAGTGCAGGACGGTTTCTTAATGGAAGACCTTAATGTTATTGTAGCTACTATTGCTTTCGGTATGGGTATTGATAA
>CAJCJB010000307.1 GCA_903970545.1 Candidatus Saccharimonadota bacterium
GCGGATGAGACGTATTGGAAATAGATTTTTTATGCCGCGCTAAAAACTTACATCATTCAACTTCACCTTAGTGTTAGTGTAAAGCCCGCCGTTGTATTCAATGGAACGCCCAGCTAATCCTCTAAACTGTAAACAACCAGCCCGCTGCGAATTTTGGGTTCTACCCAGGTGGTTTTTGGGGGCATAATGCCGTTGGTATCAGCAATGTGTTTTAATTCGGTCATAGATACGGGATATAGCCCAAAGGCAATCTTGTATTTGCCGCTGTCTACCTGCGCTTTCAGTTCTTCCATGCCTTTTACACCGGGCACAAAAGCAATGCGTTTGTTGGTGCGCAAATCGTCTATACCCAAAATGGGGGTAAGTATGTGGTCGGAGAGAATAGAAGCATCGAGCTTTTTTACGGCATCATCGCCATCGCATATCTCGGGTTTGGCAATCAGTTCGTACCATTTCCCATCCAGATACATACTGAATTTATGTTTGTGTTCGGGCTTATAGGTATTCTCATTATGAGCAAGCAAACGGAACTTCTCTTTTATTTTCTCTAATAAATCGGCAGTAGAGTAGTTATTTAAATCGGTAACCACGCGGTTAAAATCAAATATCTTTAGCTGATTCTCGGAAAAGAAAATACCCATGTAGTAATTGTAATTCTCTTTGCCGGTATGCTTTTTGTTCTTAGCCTTCAACTCATTTGCCAAACTTGCCGAAGAAGCCGAGCGATGGTGCCCGTCGGCAATATAAATAGCATACATTTTTTCGAATGCCTTGCGAATGGTATCTACATTTTTCTTATCACCAATAATCCAGATTTTGTGACGTACACGGTCAGTAGTCGTAAAATCATAAGCAGGATGTTTTACCAAGTAGTGATTTATAATATCCTCGATAGTTGCATTATCGGGATAGAAAAACAGAACGGGTTCGGCATTAAAATCACACACTTCAAGATACTCTTTCAGTTTTTCTTCGCGATCTTTTAGGGTTTGCTCGTGCTTTTTAATGATACCTTTTTCGTAATCATCAACCGAGCTGCAACCAATAATGCCCGTGTAAATATTACCAGCTTTAAACTGCTGGTATAAATAGTAACAAGGCTTATGGTCGCGTATAAAAGTTTCTTCTTTTAGGAAGCTTAAAAAGCGGGCTTTAATTTTCTTCAATCTTTCTATCGAGCCGGGCTTGGTACGTTTTCCATCCTCAAAATCGGGGTTAATAATTTGGAGAAAGGAATAGGGGTTGGTTTCGAGCTTATGCTTTAGAACTTCTTTCTTATAATTATCGGCACTGCGGGTAACCACCATGTGCGCCTTATCGGCAGCCGGACGAATACCTTTAAAGGGAATGATGGTTGCCATTAGCGCGTGGGTCTTATTTTACTTTTCACAATAAAGGCGTTGGGAAAATCTGATTGTATTTTCTTAAATATTTCGTAGGCATCAATGCGGGTTTTAAAATCGCCAACCACTACAACCCAGTTGGGCTGCTGGTATTCTAAATAAGAGTTTATGTCGTTATACTTTGAAGAGAATTTTTGCTTCACATCATTGGCAGCTGTTTTATCTATTCCGAAATGAATTTTAATGCGGTAACCATCCCTCTCGCCATTTGTTTTGTGGTGGTATTCAGCGGCTTTTTCGCTGAGCATTTTCAGCTTGGCATTATTATCATCTATACTGCTTTGGGAATAGGAAAGAAACCCAAACAGGGTAAAAAATATAATAAGTAAGCGAGCCTTCATGCTACAAATATGCACTAAATTTGCGTTTTATTAGTTTATGCAAAGTACAAAAATAACAATAGGTTTTTCTCCCTGTCCAAACGACTGCTTTATTTTTGATGCGCTTATTCACAATAAAATAGATACCAAGCACTTGCGCTTTGAACCTGTGATAGAAGATGTGGAAACCCTTAACCGCATGGCGTTTAAAGGAAAACTGCATATTACCAAGCTTAGCTACCATGCCTTTGCTTACCTTACCAAAACATACCGTTTGTTAACCTCGGGCAGCGCTTTAGGCTTTAATTGCGGCCCGCTTTTAATTGCCCTGCCCAAAACACTTGAAAAAATAAAGCAGAACCCTGATATAGTTTCTTCTTTACAAGTTGCCATTCCGGGTAAATACACAACGGCAAATTTTCTATTATCGCTGGCTTATCCAACCCTTACGCAAAAAACAGAAGTTGTTTTTTCAGGTATTGAAGAATCTGTTGTTTCTGGTAAAACAGACTTGGGTTTAATTATTCATGAGAATCGCTTTACATACGAGCAAAAAGGATTAGTAAAAGTAAGAGACTTAGGCGAATGGTGGGAAGAATACAGTCAGTCGGCTATACCTTTAGGAGGTATTGTAGTACAAAGAAACTTACCTGAAGCCGAGCAGTTATTAATCAACCAACTTATAAAAGAAAGCGTAGAATATGCCTTTGCCAACAGAGCGGATGTAATGCCTTTTGTAAAGCAACACGCACAAGCCATGGAAGAAAGTGTGATGCAAAAGCATATTGATTTGTATGTAAACAAATATTCTATCGACTTGGAGGAAACAGGCAGAAAGGCAGTTACTTTATTATTTGATAAAGCGGTTGAGACGGGAGTTATTCAATCTTACCCAAAAGACTTGTTTGTATGCTAAACAATATCACTTTCAGAAATGCTGATATAAAAGACCTTCCGGCAATTGTAGGCACCTATAATGCAACCATTCTCAGTCGTATGGTTACTGCCGATTTAGAACCCGCAACTGTTGAAAGTAAAACCAGTTGGTTTAACAGTCATAACCCTAAAACCCGTCCGTTATGGGTAATAGAACAGGATGGGCAATATGCAGGCTGGATAAGTTTTACTGATTTCAAAAGCCGCCACGCTTATTACAAAACTGCCGAAATAGGTATTTATTTAGAAAGCAATATGCAGGGCAAAGGTTTAGGTAACTATTGTTTAGATTACGCCATTAAACAATGCCCTGCTTTAAACATTACTTCTTTAACCGGGTTTATTTTCGGGCATAACGAACCAAGCCTTAAACTATTCTACAAACATGGTTTTGAAAAGTGGGCTCACATGCCCCAAATAGCCGATATGGAAGGCATCCTAAGAGATTTAATTATCTTGGGTAAGAAGGTTTAGATAGTTTTATTTGTTTGGGTATTCCCAGTTATAATAGTTAGCTGTCTACCATATGCGCTAAAACAAACCTAAATTAGGTGTGGCAATAAAGCCTTCGTTTCCGTTGGCTAATTGTATGGCGGTATAATCTGGGTTAATGCTTAACACGTTTACTTTGGTACCTTCGTGCAAGCTAAATTTAGATTTAGAAGTAGCATTAGGTTCGCTAAATACTTTTACTTCAGGTGCTATAATAATAGCTTGTGTCTTTTTATTTAAGTTATGTAAGGCTGCATAACCTACAGTTAAAGAAAACACAAAACCAATTACAAACAAACTACCCGTCCAAAACCCAACGCGCTTTAATACCACATTGCTTGTACTTATAAACAATACAAATAGCAACGCCGCTGTTAATAAAAAAATAATAGTTGCATAAGCCCAGCCGTTGGTACTAAACAAACCATATAAACCAGACTTGATGGCGTTGGTAAACATGTTTTCTTTGGCATCTATCTTATCTATAACCTTGGTGTTGGCTATGCGCAAGTTGTTTTTTACATCGCCATCAGTTGGGTTTAGTTTGTTTGCCAGTTCATAGTTATAAATAGCCTTGCCCAGTTGGTTATCTTTATAATAAGCATTGCCCAAATTGTAATATAAAGCAGAAGATGTATTGCCTTCTTTTAAAATGCTTTCATAACAGGTAATTGCTTTTTTATATTCTCTTTTGCTATAGGCTGCCACGGCGCTATCACTAATCAGTGAACCGTTAGCAATTAACAGTGAACAATTGGTAATGAGCATAAACAATACAATACTTTTAACTGCTAATTGTTTATTGCTAACTGATTTACTAAGTTTACTTTCAATAGCTGTAATTAACCCAATGGTATTGTTATAAACCAAATTCAAATCTTTATCAGCAGCAGCAGGTGCATAACGTGCATACTCGCAATCGTTAAGTGTTCCAATTAATTTATCAATGGTTTCAGTACTTACATATTTCTTTATCAGGTTTTCTGTAATGGTATCTTTAGATAAATCTGCCACGGGTATGTTCAGTTTAAAACTTACATACTTATTAAGCGCGGTAAGCACTTCGTTATAAAACTCATCTTGTTTGTTTAGGTTTTTAAACTTCTCCGCCAGCGTTAATTGTTTGCGCGCAATTTTCAGCGCGCGTCTCTGTTTAACACTCACCACATCACTTTGCAATTTTAAATAATTATTCCTTGCTACCACAAAGCCTACAAACAATACAGTTATTAAACCCAATATACCATAATGCTTCCAGGAAGAGAAGAACTCCTCATCAATAGGATGCAATCTTAAATCGCCTGTTTTTATATAACGTATATCGTTCTCCTCTGTCTGAATTTCATGCTTAGGGTTATATACCTGCGCACTACCCACCGAATTAGGGTCGGGTGCATCAACGGTAACTTTTATTTCGGCAGAAGGCAGGGTTACATATTGCTTTTTCTCTACATCAAAATAAGAGAAGTTAATGTCCTTTAAAACATATTCCCCTTCCTTCCGCGGAATAACCAGATAATCATACGTTTTAGTACCGCTAACGCCACCAACCGTGTTAATACTCTCACTTATCTTAGGGTCATAAAGTTCAAAGCCATCCGGAAAATTAATTTTTGGTGTAGAAGCTAAATTGATATTTCCGGTTCCGCTAATAGTTAGTTTAAGATTGATGCTCTCGTTTGCTTTTACTTTGTTATGGTTTATTTTTGCGTTAAAACTGAACTTACCTACCGCTCCTGTAAAATTATCGGGTTTACCTTTTTCGGGCAGAGGCATTACTTCTACCGTTACGGGTTTGCCTTTTATTTTAACTACAACGTCTTGTCCACCACCACCAAAGAATTGGTCGAAAAGGGATTGCGACCTTGATTGTTGTCTTACGATGCAATCAATCTCAATAGGCTCTATGGTTAATTTACCTGTGCGTTGTGGAAAAACATAAGTCTTACTAAACTCGGCTACATAATAGTTTATACCATCCAAATTTTCTTGTGTTAACTGAATTTGTCCTTTACGTTCTTCATCCTTACTCCAAAAGCCATTATACTCAGGGGGGTTAAAATTTTGAAAGCCCCGCAAAGTACCTCTGCAATATACTTTTTGGGTAACCACTAACTGCTCACCTAAGTAACATTGCTTCTTACTGAGATAAGTTCGTACAAACAAATCTTCGCCACTAACATTTTTAGGAGCTTGGTTATTATTCTCATAAGGGTTTTGATTTGGTTGTTGCTGCTGCGGACTACCTTTAACTACTTCTATAGTGATGGGGTTAGAGTCCATCTTACTACCATTAACAACAGCCGATGCCGCGCCTATAGTAAACTTACCTTCTTTACGGGCAGCTATCATGTATGAGTAACTAACCGTCTGACTCATGCTACCATTAGTAATTTGCATGCTGGTAGATTGGTTAGGACCGCTATACACATCAAAATCAGGAAAAGCAGGAGGCTTAAACCCAGACATGTTACCATTAACAGTAAACGAAACCTGAAACACTTCGCCTACGGCAACTTTGTTCTTACTAACCTGTGCTACTAACTTTTGGGCAAAAGAATTGTATGACAGAAGAATTACTAATCCTGCTAAAACAAAAGAAACTATTTTACTCTTTTTAATTTTCACTTACTAGTTACCAGTCTTTATCAATGTTTTTTCTATCAGCATTTTCGTCTTTATTCTTTTTCTTCAGTTGCATTTTCTGTTCGTTATTCTTTAAAGCATCTAACATACGTTGCGCCTCTTCTTTACTCATCTGAGGCTGCTGTTGCTCAGGCTTTTTATCCTTATCTCCTTTAT
Organism: Candidatus Saccharimonadota bacterium; assembly: GCA_903970545.1. Taxonomy (GTDB): domain Bacteria; phylum Bacteroidota; class Bacteroidia; order B-17B0; family Aurantibacillaceae; genus PALSA-968. Next base: position 5,954 of record CAJCJB010000307.1, read on the forward strand.
TATCCATCTTCTTTTTCTCATCTTTCTTATCCTTATCATCCTTATCATCTTTCTTTTGCTGCTTATCTTTATTCTCCTGATTTTTCTTTTGTTGTTCCTGTAATTTCTTCAAGGCATAAGCAAGGTTATAACGGGTATCCTCATCCTTTGGATTTAGCTTTAATGAATTCTTATAAGCCGTAATAGCCTCATTATAACTCTTTGTTTTTAAATACGAATTACCTAAATTATGGAAAGCCTTTGACAATGTATCCTTATTGTTAGAAGTGCTGTTCTTTATATAGGTATCATACTGACCAATAGCATCCGTAAATTTACCCTGCTTGTAATAAGCATCTCCTAAGTTGTAATTAGATTTATAGTAATTGTTTTTGGCTTTCAATGCTTCCGAATAATAGCCTTCTGCTTCGCTATACTTACCGCCGAAATAACTGTTGTTTCCTTCTCTAAGAATGCGTTTTTCCTTTTGCGCAAAAGATATAGCAGCAATTAAACAAAACAATATGCAGGCAACATGTTTCATCACTTCTTAAATAAATTTAATTTTCTCCACCAGATATTAATGCGTTCACTAATTAAAAAATCAATCAACAAAAACAACAAACTTGCCCCTATAAACCATTGAAACTGGTCTTCATAATCAGTGTACATTTTAGACTCAAATTGTTTCTTCTCCAATTCATTAACTTTATCAAGCACCGCACCTAAACCCACATCGGCATTGCTTGCTTTTACATAAACGCCATTTGCTGCGCCCGCAATTTGCTGCAAAATCTTTTCGTTTAGTTTGGTAACAACCGTGTTACCTTCTTTATCCTTTTTATAACCCGAAGGAATACCATTATTATACACCGGAATAGGCACGCCCGCATCAGACCCAACACCAATGGTGTTGATAATAATTCCTTCTTTGCCTGCAGCCTCAGCTACGCTAATAGCATCTTCTTCATGATCTTCACCGTCTGTAATAATTATAATAGCTTTATTTTTTCCTTCATCTTTCCCGAATGATTCGGTTGCTTTTTGAATAGCAGCACTTATATCAGTACCCTGCCTTTCAATGATATTAGGTGTGATAGCATTTAAAAATAATTTAGCCGAAGCATAATCTATGGTAATGGGTAATTGTGTATAAGCCTCTCCTGCAAAAACAACAATACCTATTCTGTCGCCCTGCAATTTATCAATCATCTGCTCTATGGCTTGTTTGGCACGTTCCAAACGATTAGGTTTTAAATCTTCTGCCAGCATAGAGTTTGATACATCCAGACAAATCATAATATCTGCCCCTTCACGCTTCACATCCTGCATTTTACTGCCCGTTTGCAGATTGCAGATACCCAGTATTAAAAAGATAAGCGCAATGGTATATAGAATAAATTTTACTGTTTGCTTACCTCTGGAAACATCCGGTATCATTGCCAATATTAAAGGATAATCGCCTAACTTCTTTAACATTTTCTTACGCGATGCGATGGCAATAATAAAAACAAGTACCACCAATGGAACCATTGTTAATGCCCACAAATATTCGCTATATTGAAACTTAAACATTTACGGCAGTGAACGGATTACAGTTTTTTTAATTACAAATTCTAACAAAAGAAAGATGGCTGCTGCAAGGGCAAAGGGTAAAAAATGCTCTGCTTTATTAGAGAAACTCTTCTCGCTGATAATTGACTTCTCTAACTTATCAATCTCTTTATAAACGGTTCTTAAACTTTCATTATCTGTTGCCCTGAAATATTTTCCGCCAGTTTCCTCTGCAATTTTAGTCATGGTGTTCTCATCCAAATCCACATCCACGTATTCATACTCCATTTGTCCGTTCGGAAAAATAGATACCGGCGTTAATGCCTTGCCTTTAGTACCCACGCCAATCGTATACACACGTACACCAAATGTTTTAGCTATATCCCCTGCGGTAAGTGGTGCAATCTCTCCTACATTGTTTACACCGTCAGAAAGTAAAATAACTACTTTGCTTTTTGCTTTGCTTTCTTTTACACGCGATACGGCATCTGCCAAACCAAGTCCTATAGCAGTCCCCTGTCCTACAGTACCTGCGGCTATATCAGCAAATAAGTTTTTAATAACGGTGTGGTCGGTTGTAAGCGGGCACTGCGTAAAAGCCTCTCCGCCAAAAATTACAAGACCAATACGGTCGTTAGGGCGCGAATCAATAAATTCTTTAGCAACCTCTTTAGCCGCATCTAAACGGTTAGGCTTAAAATCTTTTGCCAACATGGAATAAGAAACATCTATAGCCAACACAATATCAATTCCTTCTGTCTTTACATCTTTCCAGCTGCTACTGGATTGCGGACGTGCCAATACTAATATCAACAGAGAAACAGTTAGTAACCTGCATACAAAAACAACATGACGTAGCATGGCTTTATAGGAAGTCTTTATAGTCCCTAAATTCTGAAAGGAAGAAAAATTAAACTCAGCTTCCTGCTTTTTTAGTTTTAATAAATACCAGCCAATCATTAAAGGCAATAACAAAAACAGCCAAAAGAATTGCTTATCGGCAAACGTAATATCTTTTATGTATTGAGCTATATCCACTATTGTGTAGCTGTATTGTTTTCTTCTGTTAAGTTCATCGGATCTTCACGTTTCGTTCCATTCACAAAATCAAAGGCACTATTCAGCGTCATATCATTTTCAACTTCAATAGGAATTACTTTAGCAAACTTTACATAATCTGCTAGTGTTAGTACCTGCTTTAATTTTTCTTTACTAACAGTATCAATTACCTGCGAGTTCATTATTTTAAATATCTCATCAGAAGTAAGCTCCATGGCAGCCACTCCATAGCGCTCTTCTATGTATGCACGCAATGTATCTGATATAAGCGTATGATATTCTTTATACTTCCCTTCCTGCCATAGTTTTTTATTTCTAATTTCTTCTAAAGCGTTAAGCGCAGTAATATGTGCAGGCACTTTTGGTTTAGGGGGTTCAATTACAACAGGTTTCTTTTTTAATACCTTTCTTAAAATAAAAATAATTAGGATGATTACAGCAATCGCAACAAGTCCGCCATAGATAAAAGGCAGATACTCATGCCAGTCGAAAGGTTCATCAAATGGTGCTTTGATATCTTTAATACTTTTTTCAGCAGTATCAACGGGTAAGGTATAAACAGCTAATAACAGAGCATCTGTTTCAACTGGTTTGGTAGTATCATTATTTACAATAAACGTAAAAGGCGGAATAGCCCAAAACCCTGAATCTACAGAGGTTACTATAATAGTTTGATGTTGCTGAATTTCATCGGGTTTGCTTTTATCAGGAATGGTCGTATCTATTTTAGACACGTTCACTACCTCAACCTCTTTACGCAAGGTATCGCCAATAACAGGCCATTGTATGTTTAAGTTCTTTTGGGTAGTCTTATACTTAACATATAAATCAATTTTAGATTGTTCACCAATGCGGATCTTGTTGGTATCCATCATGGCAATAGCTTCAACCTGAGCGATAGCTAATGTGTTAATTAGACAATTTGTCAATATGACAATGAGCAAACATTTATTTTTTATGTATTTCATTTTCAAATTATCAAATTGACTAATCATCAAATTAATTTATGCTCGTTTTTTAAATAAAGTCATCAATGGTTTTATATACCCTTCATGTGTACTTATTTTGGTGAAATCTACACCAGCGCGAGAGAATGTTTCCTTTAGTTTAGCATCTGTTTTTACCTGCTGTAATTTTAACTCATGCTGAAAAGCATCGCTGCTTGTATCAACCCAAATATTTTTTCCGGTTTCGTTATCTTTTAATTTTATCAAGCCGATTCTTGGTATTTGCATTTCAGTTTTATCAAAGATGCGCAATGCTACTATATCATGCTTTTTATTGGCAATTTTTATAGCATCCTCAAAAACATTATCAATAAAATCAGAAATAACAAAAGCAATGCTTCTTTTTTTAATCACATTAGTAAGATACTTTAAACCTAACGAAACATTAGTGCCTTTATTTTCCGGTTCAAACTTTACCAGCTCTCTAATTAATCTAAGTATATGCGATTTACCTTTTTTAGGAGGAATGAATTTCTCAATCTTATCACTAAAAAATATAAGCCCAATCTTATCATTATTAGTAGCTGCTGAAAAGGCTACCACCGCACAAAGTTCTGTAATGATATCTTTTTTAGTTTGCGTATGCGTTCCGAAATTACCCGATGCACTTACATCAACTACCAGCATTACATTCAACTCACGTTCTTCTTCAAAAACTTTTACGTAGGTATTTCTAAGACGTGCCGTAACATTCCAATCAATAGTTCTTACATCATCGCCTGGGGTATATTCACGTACTTCGCTAAACGCCATACCCCTTCCTTTAAAAGCACTATGATATTCTCCCGAAAATATCTGAGAGGATAATCCACGTGTTTTAATTTCTATTTTACGAACTTTTTTTAAGAGTTCTGAGGTTTCCATTGTTTTATACTTTTCTTTTGAAAAGATTTTCCAATTAAAATAACTATTTTACTTAATAAAACTAAAAACCACACGCAGCATACTAAAATGCCAGTTTTAAAAATATACAATTTCAAATAGTGTTTGCCATTATCTATTTTAAAAGTACCGTTATAATAAGTTCCATAATGACTGGAAGTACCTAAATATTCTGCAAATGTTTCCGAAAAATCCATATTATTATTAATATCCCCTTTGATTATATAAAAAATAGCTGCACGTTTAAAATATTCGTTTTCAGACTGGTTAACTTTTTGATAATCTACTGTATCTTTCTTGTCTTCAGAGTTAATTACAATCGCTGATTCTGCTCCATAAACTTTAGAGTTTTTAATGTTTAGTAAATCAATAGTGTTTAACACCTTTTTTTTTGTATTGTTTATTACCATTAATTTTTTAGAAGTTAAGTCTACAAAAGCCCATCTTTTTTGCTCTTTAACATAACTCTCGTTAAAAACATGTCCTGAAATCATAGCATCACTAACCCATCCACCAACTGCAATTTTTCTGGTTGGTACACCTGCCACATTTGCAAAAAGATGAAAAATATCACAATAATTTGCGCAATCTATCTGGTTTGTTTTTGAACATGCTATTTTAAATTGAGTTAACGGAGTTTGTTGTTTGATATCACCCGATGGGCTTCCCTCTACTGCTCTTAATTTTTTAATTAAATACGTACCTATTTTTTCTATTTTCTCTACTGTAGTATTGGTGTCTGAAACCATGATATCTTCTCTCAAAATCTTCTTTACTTCATTTATTTCATCAGACGAAATGCTTTTGCTTAGTTTTGTCCATCTGTCAATAGGATAAAGCTGGTAATCTATAAGGGGTAAATTGGAAGAAACAACATAGGGATAATTTTCTTCAGGATGGTACTCAATTTTTAGTTTAACTGCTCTTAATTCATTATTACCTATAGCACTTATTGTATAATTATTCACTCCGGTCATTAGCTTTATGACAGGCAATTCATTTGATTTACTTGTATAATTATTTCCTTTAGAGTCTTTAATAACCCAATCACATTTAGCAGGCAGCGGAAGTATTTTTAGTTTACAAGAATCTTGCGGTAATCGTTCAAAACCTTGAATTCTGTAATTTTCATCAACCCGATAAAATTCATTATAGTTTAAGGCATCTGTATACAAATAACCATCAAACCTGTTTACATATATATACCGATTAATAAAAAAAAGAAATACTACGAGTAATGTTGATAGTACAAAAAATCTCTCTTTTACTAATTTAGTAAAAAACCGATTCTTCATGGAACCTCAACCGTATTTAGAATTTCATTAACGATATGTTCGCTGGTAATGTTTTCTGCTTCTGCTTCGTATGTTAAACCAATACGATGACGCAACACATCCAAACAAACAGCACGCACATCTTCCGGTATTACATAGCCTCTGCGTTTAATAAAAGCATAAGCCTTGGCAGCCAATGCCAAGTTTATACTGGCACGTGGCGAACCACCAAAACTGATAAGACCTGCAAATTTTTCTAATTTATAGTCTTTAGGGAAACGAGTTGCAAAAACAATGTCTACAATATAACGCTCAATTTTTTCATCCATGTAAACATCACGGGCAACACCACGGGCTTTAACAATATCTTCCGGTTTTAAAATCACATTAGGCGTTGCCATACCCGCTGCAGATATATTGCTGGCAATAATTTTTTTCTCGTCTTCTTTAGTAGGATAAGTGATTACCACTTTAAGCATAAAACGATCTACCTGCGCCTCAGGCAAAGGGTAGGTTCCTTCCTGCTCTACCGGGTTTTGTGTAGCTAATACTAAAAATGGATTTGGTAGTTTAAAAGTCTGGTCTCCAATGGTAACTTGTTTCTCCTGCATAGCTTCTAACAAAGCACTTTGCACTTTTGCCGGAGCACGGTTTATCTCATCTGCCAAAACAAAGTTGGCAAATAAAGGTCCTTTGCGTACAGAAAACTCTTCTTTCTTTTGGTTATAAATCATCGTACCCACCAAATCGGCAGGTAATAAATCGGGCGTAAATTGTATACGGCTAAACTGTGCATCTACACATTTTGCCAACGTATTAATGGCTAATGTTTTTGCTAAGCCCGGCACACCTTCTAATAGAATATGTCCGTTACTTAACAAGCCAATCATCAAACGTTCTACCATGTGTTTTTGCCCTACAATTACCTTGTCCATTTCGGCGGTAAGCAAATCAACAAAAGCACTTTCGCGTTGTATGCGCTCGTTTAATTCTCTAATGTCTGTCATTGTTTCCATATTTTGTGTGTTAAAATTACTTAGATTTTAGTTTTTTGCTTTAACTTTTATCATTTCTTAACATTGATTTTGATCATTTGCTTTTACTGTTTATTCCAACTCAAAAAGGTCTCAAAATTTGCAGATTGAAACCTTTTATTCATAAAGTAATACTATCTATTTTGGTTGCGGAGCCAGATTTGTTGCTGGTTGTTGCTGTGCAGGGGCTTGTTGCGCACCCGGCGCTTGCTGCGGCACATTAGCAGGTGCAGATATCATACCTTCTGCTTTTTTACGCGTTACAGATTCTGTTCCTGTAGTGGCATCTGTAGCAACTTGTTTTTTAGGAGTTCCTAATAAGCAAAGTACAAATAAGGCAATGGCAAAACCCCAAGTTGTTTTTTCCAACACATCGGCAGTACGTCTAACACCCATTATCTGGTTGTTTGAAGCAAACGAGCTGGAAAGCCCGCCGCCTTTAGAGTTTTGGATTAATACAATTAGTGCAAGTAGTATGCACACGATGATAATTAGAACTGAAATAAGACCACTCATAATTTACTTTTACTTTACGTTGTTTTTAATTTAATTTCTTTAATAAGGGTGGCAAAGTAAGCACTTTTTTCGGGAAATTTCAAACTTAAAATTTCATAGGCTCTGATGGCTTTACCATGGTTACCTTGCAGTATATATATCTTTGCCAGCGTTTCGGTTACCAAATTCTCATCTTCCAGCACACTGCTGCGGGTTTTCTGACTTGCTGCGTAGAAGTTTTTATCTGCCTGAGGCTTGGAAATACGCATTTCCTCTTTCAGCAGTTTATCTAAAAAGACTTGCTTTTCGCTCTTTAACTTAGGTTTTTGCTCTTTTAGTTTAGGAGCTTGCTCTTCTTTTGGAGTGCTTACTGATACCTGATGTTTGATACCCGATACCTGTTTAAGCCAATCAGTAAAAGAACGAGGCTCATCTATACTTATCTCAGGTTCTTTTTCAGTCAGTTTTAAAATCTCGGTTTCAACATAAGCCTCCATTATGGGCTTTAAGACAATCTCATCCAGTGTTTCGGTTTGTAAAACCAGTTCAGGGTTTACTTCTTCCACAACGGGTATTATATTTTCTGCTACCGGCAATTGTTCTGCACTAGTAATTACATGTTCAATCGGTTTTTGTTCAACAACGGGATTAACAATAGTGTAGGTTATATTAACCGGAGAAACTGTTTTTTCAACCTCTTTCTCTTTAATCAATAGAGGTTCTTGTTTTACTTCTTCTATCGGGGCAATAGGCTCAGGTACCACTTTATCATTGGCAGGCTTGTTTACGGGCGAGTTAATTAATCGGTATAAAACCGCACGGTTACCCGCTATTACAGCTGTTCTTTTTAGCGTAGAACTATAATTTATATGTTTTATATTATTAAGTGTTTTAGCATATAGCAAATGTGCTGTTTGAAAGTAAGGATAATCGGCAATAATTCTTTCTATAGCAGGAACATGAGCTTCTTCCAACAGACTTGGATTATTCATTAAATCTATAAACTGCTCTACCTTCATTTTTTTGGGAAGCCAAAAATAGGAAAAATTTAAAGGAATACTACAAAAGTAATTTACACTAAGCACAGAGATAACATTTTCTTAATATTGTATCCGATAAAAACTGATGAAGAGAGCCATTTATGTTTATACAATAGCATCTATATTTATAGTGGGCAGTATAACTGCACAAAACCAGGCTACTATAGCCGATACAACTAAACCAAAAACTCCCCTTTTAGCAGATGGTTTTAAAATGAGTTTTAAAGAAGACGGAAGCTCCTGGGCTAAAATTAACTTTGTTAGTCAGCTTTGGGTAACTGATAATCATAATAACCCGGGTACAACCGTAAACGGACTCCAGCAAAATAATTCATATCAGGTAGGTTTAAGACGCACCCGTATTACACTTTCAGCACAAATAACCGATAAGGTATTTATTTTTGGTCAGATAGCTTCTGATGGTATCAGTAGTTTAACAAGTGGTAGGAACGTACCCATACAGTTTGTAGATATGATTGTAGATTATAAACTAATAGGCAAATACCTATACCTTGGTGGCGGTTTATCAGGTTGGAATGGTCTTTCCAGGTTTTCTAACCCACAAGTGCCTACTATTTTAGGATTAGATATGCCTCTGTATCAACAGGCAACTGCAAACATTAACGATAATACTACCCGTATGCCGGGCGTATATGCCAAGGGTAAATTAGGCAGGTTAGATTATCGCATGGCGGTTAATATTCCTTATGCAGCTATTAATACACCTACGGCTATTTCCCAAACAGTAACAGTAGCTTCAACAACCATTAACCCGCAATTTAATACTTCCGAATTTGCAACCAACAAACTAAAACCACAGGTGCAAGGCTATTTTATGTATCAGTTTTTAGATGAGGAGGATAATCAAACTCCGGCTACTGTAGGTACGTACTTAGGACAAAAAAGAGTATTTAATATAGGTGCCGGATTCCGTTATCAGCAAAATGCCATGTGGCAGGGCAGTTATAATCAGGGAGCAACTATGGCAGCTTCCGGTTTTGGACCAATAGGCACGCAAACATATACTGTAAGAGATACCACAAGAACGGCTATGTTTTTATGGAATGTGGATGTGTTTTATGACGCCCCTATTAATAAAGAAACCGGAAGTGCTATAAGCATTTATGCAGCCTACACTAATTATAACTTCGGGAATAATTATATCAGAAACAACAATGGTTTTAACCCTTCAACTACTGTACTTGCCAATAGTGCTATTGGCACTAACACGGTAACTAATACACCTAATGGTAATTTTAACCCCGGTTTAGCTTCATTTAACGGTGCAGGAAATTTATACCCTATGATTGGTACAGGAAGTATTGTGTATGCACAGGCAGGTTATTTATTACCTAAATTTAAAGATGGTACACAGCTACAACCATATGGACAGTGTATGTATGCCAATTATCAGACATTAAAAGGGGCTGATATTGTTTGGGATGCCGGAGTTAACTACCTTATTAAGGGGCATCATTCTAAGTTTTCTGTAGATTATCAGAGCCGCCCTGTATATAACCTCAGTACTACCGATTATCAAATACATGCCGTTAGTGGTGTAAGAAGAGGGCAGCTTGTGTTGCAATACCAAATATCGTTTTAAGCCTAAGCTTGTTACTTTACATAGTATTCTCTTCATGAGTTTTGTTTTTAAATTTAGTTAAGCAAAAATAAAGCACCCTTTTTGCATAACCTACGTTAATAGATACCAGTTTGTAAGTGCATTCTATACAACCTTCATAAACTTTCTAAACTCTAAAGACTTTATTAATACAGATTGGGATGCTGAAATGAGAAGTTCGTTCAAATCAAAGATTATTGAGGAGTATTTGGCTGATCGGAAATAAAGTGGTTTTCCTTGCCAAAATCCCCTATTGTGGGCTAAAGGCGGACTAAACCTCTTAAAATTAAAAAGCAACTAACTGATTAACAGTTAATTGCTTCAAACAAAAGTGGAGGCTACCGACCAAAAGTCGAACCGCTTGTATATAGGAATTGAGCGTTTAGTAGCTCTAAACTCCTATCTTCCAGTATTATAGTCATAGTTGCTATTGCTGTAATTTTTGAAAAATATTTTCTTTCTTATCCATTCTATTTTGCTTTTTTAAAACACCAATAAGGTTTATTAATTCCACCCCAAGCATATTTATAACGCATATGTTTTGCGGTACAATGTCACTGTTTTTAATAGTTACATTAAACATACCACTACTCTCAAATTCATAGCAGAAATGTCTTTTGGGGGTATATCTTGGTTTTTTGAGGTATATGATAAAAAAGCCGCCCTGAAAAGAACGGCTTTAATGTGTACAAACCAAAGTAGTTTAGTTATTAATGATTATTCGTTTAATTGTTTGCGCACCATTAGCTATTACTTTTATAAAGTAAACACCGCTTGGTTGTGTACTTAGATTAATATTGGTAGTTGTTCCATTAAGGTTAATTGATACCAATTCATTACCCAGTATATCGGTAACTAAAATGGTGCTTGTATTCTCTGTTGTTGTAACTACAAAGCTACCGTTGTTTGGGTTAGGGAAAATGGTTACCTTATTATTAAATACTTGTTCAATACCAGTTGTACAATCTTCTACCATTATAGACAAGGTATCCATATTCATACAGCCATTTGCATCGGTACCGGTAACGGTATATTGCGTAGTTACTGTTAGTGTTGGACTGATAGAAGCACCCGTAGCGCTGGTGTTGCTCCAAGTATAGGTAGTGGCACCGCTTGCAGTTAGGGTAGTTGTGCTGCCTGCACATACTGTTGGAGATGTTGCTGTGAGGGTGAGTGTAGGTAAAGCATTTACCGTTGCCATAATAGTAAGTGTGCTATCGCAGCCTACGGCGTTAGTTAAGTTTTGTGTGTACGTTCCACTTGTGGTATAGGTTGTGTTATTAATCTCAACACTTGTGCAACCTGCCGCACTAATCGTAGCTATAGTTGGCATATTAATAGTTGCATGTATAGTAAGTGTGCTATCGCATCCTTTGGCGTTGGTAAGGTTTTGTGTATAAATACCGGATGATGTATAAACATATCCATTAACGTTTATACTGCCACAACCGCTTGCGCTAATTGTGCCTGTGCTATTTTGAGTTACAGTGGCGTTTACCGTAAGTGTGCTATCGCAACCTGCGGCGTTGGTAAGGTTTTGTGTATAAATACCAGATGACGTATAAACAGACCCATTAACGTTTATACTGCCACAACCGCTTGCGCTAATGGTACCTGTGCTTTTTGGTGTTATAGTTACATTAACATAAAGGGTGCTATCGCAACCATAATGATTGGTTAGGTTTTGTGTATAACTACCGCTTGCGGTATAGCCATACCCGTTTACAAATAAGGGGCTGCAACCACTTGTACTAATGGTAGCTGTGCTGGCTGATGTTATAGTTGCATGCACCGTAAGAGTGCTATCACAACCCTTGGAATTGGTTAAGATTTGTGTATAACTGCCGCTTGCAGTATAACCATACCCATTTACAAATAAGGGACTGCAACCACTTGCACTAATTGTAGCTGTGCTGGCTGATGTTATGCCTGCATGCACCGTAAGAATGCTATCACAACCCTTGGAATTGGTTAAGATTTGTGTATAAACACCGCTTGCGGTATAAGCATATCCGTTTACAAACAGGGGGCTGCAACCCACCGGGCTAACCGTGGCTGTGGTTGCATTATTTACCGTTATGGTGGCAATCGCTGTGTTAGTGCAACTACTCAAAAAACCTACGCCGCCCGTTACGGTATAACTGGTGGTAACCGTTGGCGTTACTGCTATAGTAGCTGTAGTGGCATTTGTACTCCAAGTATAGGTATTTGCGCCACTGGATGTTAAGATGGCAGTTGTGCCAGCACATATGGCTGCACTATTTAGGGTAACTGGAGGAGGTATAATACAAGGTGCACTTACTATACGTATACGGTTATTGTCTTGATCTCCTATATACAAATTACCTGTAGCATCAAATGCTAAGCCTACTGGATAATATAATTCTGCTGCTGTTGCTTGTCCACCATCTCCGGTATAACCATTTGTTCCATTACCGACATAAGTGTTGATGATGCCCGCTGTAGTTACCTTACGTATACGCCCAACACTAGCGGAGAAATACAAATTACCCATGGCATCAAACAATATTGCATTTGGACTACCTATTGCCGCCACCGTAGCTTGCCCGCCATCTCCACTATAACCAGTTGTTCCGTTACCTGCAAAGGTGCTGATGATGCCTGCTGTGTTTACCATACGTATGCGATTATTATAAGCATCAGAAATGTACACGTTACCAGCGGCATCAAACGCTATTCCATCTATCCCTCTTAATTCTGCCGCAGTAGCTTGCCCTCCATCTCCACTATATCCTGCTGTCCCATTTCCAGTAAAGGTGCTGATGATACCTGTTGTAGTTACCTTTCGTACTCGACTATTATTATAATCAGCTATATACAAATTACCAGCGGCATCAAAGGCTATACCCATCGGACCATGTATATCTGCCGCAGTGGCTTGCCCACCATCTCCGCTATAAGTTGATGCTCCTGTTCCGGCATAGGTGCTAATAATGCCCGCTGTAGTTATCTTACGGATGCGATTATTACCAAAATCTGCTATATACAAATTACCTGCGGCATCAAACGCCAAATACCCTGGATTATATAATTCTGCAGCAGTAGCTTGCCCACCATCTCCACTATAACCATTTGTTCCATTTCCAGCAATAGTGTATATGTTTTGGGCATTTGCTTTGTTAACCCCTAAAAAAAAGAGGCAAGATGCAAAAGTTGCTACTTTATATAATATCATTTTCATGGGTTTGGCTTTAATATTTAGAAACAAAAATATATCCGGGTTTTGGTTTTAACTTCATTTTACCTAAAAATAGTAGCAGAAATGTCCTTTTGGAGCATACCCCCTTTTATGTACTTTAGCCAAAAGTATTATAACCCATTTTATGTTATTTAATAAGCAACTTAAAGCATGGCTTACCAAGTTTAAAAAATATAAGGTTAACTATAAAGATGGTTTTTTCCATTTATCTAACCTCGCCAACTCGCCCTACACCATTGTTGAAACTTTTAAAAGTTCGCCTTTTTGCAATTACAAGGCAGAGAAAAAACGTATTACCGTAAAAACTTTATTTTTAAACGCACAACTATATTACCTGAAGTTAGAGGAAGGTTTATGGATACTTGTATCTGATCAGGAGTTTAAGAAAAATGTAGTTATGCATAATATATATGACGAGGAACTGCCGCTTGATTACCATTTTATTAACCTGCATTACAACCAAAAAGCATTTACCAGTAAATTGATGTTGATTAATGGTATGGTGCTTACCGATAAAACCTGGAATTTGTTTAAAGCCGGTCATGCTAAAACCAGTTACCATTTTAAGGATGCGCATGAATTGAATATTACTATTTACTTTACTAACCAATGGTTGGTTAAAGAACTAACATCGAAGTCTTATTTTAAAAACAGTAATCTGGATAGCTTTTTTAAATCGGAGAATACTTACCTTTTTCTACCGGATATAGATTTGGGCAGTGATGCTTTTTACCAGGATTTTTTGTATTTACTGAAACAAAAAGACTCCAATGAAAAAACCAAAGAAATTAAACACTTTTTAAATGATTTTTTTAAACATTTTATTGATAAGTATAACCTTGAACCGATTAATGAACACTATTTTAAATTGGCAGATAAGGACCGCAAATACATTCAGCAAACAGAAAAATATTTGATGGATAATTTAGTTTATTCGTTTCCCGGAGTTGATGCTGTTGCTGAAAAGGTGGGGGTTTCTCCTACTAAACTTAAAACCGATTTCAAGGTTATTCATAATCAAAGCTTGTATCAGTATTACAGGTATCATCAAATGCATTTGGCAAACAAGTTACTATCTGAAAAAGCCAGCACGGTAAAAGAAGTAGCCACCTTACTGGGTTACGAAAATGCCAGCAAATTTGCAGCTGTTTTTAAAGAACAGTTTGGGGTTCAGCCTTCTTCGCTTATTAAAGAGCAGGCGGTTTAATTCATTTGAAATAAATTTTCCTTTTTTTCTTGGGTTAGTAAAACCACTGAGTTTTAGTTACACTACGCTTGCCCTTATGTTGACAATTCCTATTTTTTTTGGTCGTTACAGATTATAAGTTATTTCTTGTGATTTGTTGAGGCGGCGATTATCGAAGACAGGCACGACCACGCTTGGTACAAACTGTTTAAACAGTATAAGACGTATATACCGAATGCGGCAAAGGAAATGGCTAAGCACTCCTTACAAGAGGAGGACGTTTTGCCAGCCTGCATACAGGAGCTTGCGAAACCTGTAAAGGAACTTGCAAGGATGCAGGCGGAGGAAGGTAAGCTAATCATGGTCGTGGAGCTATCTGCAATAGAGAACGCCATCCAGCTAATGGAGGCGCGAGTGTTAGGAAAAAGCCGAAAGGAATCGAACATTAACTTATTGATAATGTGTGTGTAAACTTAACTATAAAATGAGGAGATTTATATCGAATCCTAAAGCCATTGATAATTAGGCAATTATCAATGGCTTTTAAATTAAGTGGTACCTCCAGGAATCGAACCAGGGACACAAGGATTTTCTGTCCTTTGCTCTACCGACTGAGCTAAGGTACCAGCTCTTTTGGGAGTGCGAATTTATATAAATTATTTATACTACAAAAATTAAATTCAAAGCATCCACACAAGCCCTATTTGCAGGTGGTTTGATAGGTTAAATTAAAGAAGTTATTAACATGATTTTACTGTTAAAAGGTTGCTTCATTTTTACAAGTGCAGTATTATGACATAAATCAAACCCTAAGCTGATATTCATCACTGGCTTAGCAAGGCAAAAATAATCTCTTTGCTTAATTCTTTTAAAGAGTTAAGAATGAGAAACAATCAAAAAACAGTATCATGTATCTTGTATCATATATCAAGTCTGTGTACATGGTACAAAATACAATGTACAACCGTGCTACTTGCCACCTGTTACCTGTTACCTGATACCTGCCATGCTCAAAAGGTTTGGACGTTAAAAGAATGTGTTGATACTGCATTTAAAAAGAACGTGGCGCTTAACCAGGGCTACGTAACCAGCGACATAAACAGGTACAATCTCTCGCAATCTAAAGCGGCTTTACTTCCTAACCTTAACCTTACCGATAACCCAAACTTTACCAGAGGTTATTCGATAGACCCTTATACCTACCAATATACTACGCAAAACCTTTCTATAAACAACTTATCGTTAAACAGCACGGTTACGCTTTTTAACGGTTATCTGTTAATGAACACTATTAAACAAAACAGACTGGTGTATGATGCCAGCGTGCAAGCCAATGAGAAGCTTAAAAATGATTTACGCCTGAATGTTTTAGGTGCTTATATGCAGATATTGATGGATTATGATGCCATTGATGTGGCGCAATCTCAGGACGGGAGTCATGATGGTTAGTTAAGCACCCCTCTATTTTTGGAACAAATAAACCATTAAAAAATTGAATGTATGAACAGGTTAAGAAACAGAGTAGTTATTATTACCGGAGCAGCCGGTGGTATGGGAAAATCAGAAGCTATTTTATTTGCACAGGAAGGAGCTAAAGTGTTGGCTACCGACAATCAGTTTGAAAAACTGGATAAATGGGTAAGCGAAGCTCAAAAAGAAAAGCTAACCATTGAGTGTATCACACACGATGTTACTTCTGAAGCCAGTTGGAAAAAAGTAACTGATAAAGCTATTAAGCTTTATGGCAAGATAGATATACTGGTTAATAACGCGGGTGTATATCCTTTTAACGGCTCTTGTGATAATACCGATAAAGCCCTTTGGGATAAAGTAATTGCCATAAACCTTACAGGTCCTTTTTTAGGGGTTAAAGCAGTAATTCCATACATGAAAAAAAACAAACAAGGTGTTATAGTTAATGTTTCTTCTATTGCAGGCATGGTTGGAGGAAACGGTGCAGCTTATACGGCATCAAAAGGAGGCTTACGTTTATTAACTAAAGATTTAGCTGTAGAGTATGCTAAAGATAATATACGTGTTAACTCCCTTCATCCGGGTGGAGTACTTACACCTATGACGGAAGGAATGGTAAAAGGTGCCGGCATGAAAGAAATGATAAAAAGCACAAGTCCGCAGGGAAGAATGGCAGACCCCATTGAGTTAGCTAATGCTGCTTTGTTTCTTGCCTCACCGGAATCATCTTTTATGACAGGAGCTGAGTTGGTGGTTGATGGCGGTGCTGTTGCGCGTTAAGGGTAAGGATAGTAGATAAACTATTTTACCGGAAGCTATAAATATTTAGGCTATCCTGATAATGAGTAATTGTTGCTCCTTGTTCTAAAGCTCACCTAAACTTAAAGCAATCTTTGATGGTAAGAGTCAGGTAAACATGTTTGATATGCCAAAGCACATTTCTAAACACGTTAAATAATAATTAATTATTTGGTTAAGAGAATCCTACTCAGCAAAGGGCAGGATTTTTTATTTCTAATTAATTACAATTGATTTTTATTTTTATATCAGCACTATTAAACCCTAATTCAAGGGCTTTTTTCCAATCTGCACAAGAACCTTTGTTATCGTCTATAGCTTCTTTTGTAATAGCACGGTTATTATAAGCAATTGCATAATCAGGTTCTAACTGAATAGCTTTATCAAAATCCTGAATGGCTGCTTTATAATCTTTAGATTTATTTTTAATGATGCCTCTGTTGTTATATGCTTCTGCGTTATTGGGATTTATTTCAATTACTTTATTATAATCAAGAAGGGCCCATTTATAATCTGCCAGTTTATATTTAAAGTTTCCTCTTTGTTGATATGCTTGTGAAGAATTTGGTTTTAACTCAATAACTTTGTTTAAATCGGCAATAGAGTTTTGAGTATTTCCTAATTTATCTTCTGCAAGTGCCTTATTATAATATGCCTGAGCCGAATTAGGATTTAATTCTATCGCTTTATCATAATCAGCCATTGCTCCTTTGTAGTCTGACATAGCTCCCTTAACAATACCTCTATAACAATAAGCCAAAGCATTATTTGGGCTTAATTCAATTACTTTATTTAAATCGGTTAATGCATTCGGGTATTCACTAAGTATATTTTTTGCAAGCCCTCTGTTATAATAGGCTTCAGCATAATTAGATTTCAGTTCAATAGCTTTAGTATAATCTTCAAAAGCTTCTTTAAAACGCATGAACTTTATTTTTGCCAAACCTCTGTTATTATAAAACGTAGCATCAGAAGGATTTAATTTAATTGCCAGATCATAATCTGACACCGCACTTAAATAATCTCCTAAGCTGTATTGAGCAAAAGCTCTCCGGAAATAAGCATCTGCTTCTTTATAGTTTAATTCAATGGCTTTATCCAAATCTTCTTTTGCACCTTTATAATCCTGCCCTTCTGCTTTAGCTACAGCCCTGTTATAATATGATTTACCTAACCTCGGGTTTAATTCAATGGCTTTAGTAAGGTCTAAAATAGCAGTCGCATTCTTTTTGTCAGCTTGATTAGCAACGCCCATATTGTTATAAGCATATTCATCATCATTATTTAATGCAATGGCAATATTAAAATCCTGCATGGCGCCTTCTTTATTCCCCAAATTATCTTCAGCAATACCTCTGTTTATAAAAGCAGGTTCATCATAAGGCTTTAAACTGATTGCTTTATCATAATCTGCAATAGCTCCTTTATCATCTTTACCTAACTGAGATTTTATAACCCCTCTGTTATAATATGCTCTTGCAAAGTTGGGCTTCAGTTTAATAGCCTTATCGCAATCTGCAAGACTTCCTTTATAGTTACCTAATGTATATTTAACAATCCCTCTATATAGATAGGCATCTGCCCAATCGGGTTTTAGTTTTATAGCTTCATCAAATTCTTTTATAGAACCTTTGTAATCATTAGATTCAAACTGCTTTACTCCTTTATCAAAATAAACAGAAGCATTATCTTTAGTTTGACTGTTGCCATACATACCAATTAACAAAAGAATAATTATAGCCGACTTTTTCATTTTATTTTAGTTTTTAAGTGATTATTATAGATGCAAAGTAATTGCCAAGGCAGGTATACTTTAATGATAAATATCAACTCAATTTATGATTTCATTCATCTTCTATGCCCCATGGTGCTCTGCCTCATCATGTTCTCCATAAAATTAGAGCCACGTGTACCGGGTGCATCCATATTAAACCTTTGCGGTGCTTGCTGATGCGGATAATTAATAGGCTGATTAAAGTGAGGCTGGTTAATTACAGGAGAGATGTGAGGATAATAACTCTTGTTGTTTTGCAAAAATTCAGGGCGTGAAATGTTTTTACCGAACAATCCTTTTGTGTTGTTGTGGTAATCCATCTCAAACTTGCCCAGTTCTTTTATTCTATCTGCCCGTTGCGGGTCTGCTTTTAAATATCCCTGCGGTAAACCACGCTCATTAGTTCTTGCCCAATTATTTATTTCATGGTTAAAGCCGGTTCTTTCATAACGCGGTCCGTAATGTGCGCTGTTATAACCTAAAGCATAGTTACTAAAGTGTGGGTAATAATAATGGTTATATGGGCTAAACAAATACCAGTTCATAAAGAACGGGGATGGAAGCCCCCAGAAAGTCATACCGAAAGGTCCCCAATAAAACCCTAAGTTAAACCAAAATGGATATGGATACCAATAAGGGAAAGTGTACCACCAGGGATATCCGAACCAATAAGGATACGGTTGAATAGGATAATTCATATTAGGGGGATAGTTATAGTTGTTATAATAAGGATCATTTACATTGTTATTATTAGTTGCCGTGTTGTTATTGTTATTATTGCTACCATTATTATAAACATCATCAGTAGCGGGGTTACGATAAACATCATCTGAAGTATTGCTATTATTTTCTTTAATAAACTTCTTACTTGCATCCTCCAGTTCCTGTTTAGCCTGCGGGTCTTTCTCCAAGCCTGCTTTCCAATCTTCTAAATCTTTTGCGGTTTGCTTGGCATGCTCATTCTTTATAGAATCAAGCATAGCTTTAGTCTGTTTAGGGTTTGCCACATACATGTTTCCTAAAATAACCGACAGATGTAAATTGGAACTAAGGGTATTCAACGCATCGGGAGTAGCAAGCAATTTATTAAAAGCATCTTTTACAGGAGCAGGGTATGTAGAAACTACATTATTAAATTCTGTTTGAGAATTGGCATACAGTTTATTTATCTCAACCAGTTTCTCATAATGCTTTCTGCCATATTCAACAATGGTACTCTGCATGTTTTTTGGATAAACAGCAGCAATGGTTTCCAGTTCCTCTTTAGATTTCTTTCCATCGCTTGTCATTTTTGTTATCAAGCTAGGATATCTGCTTAAGTCCCAAAACTTTTGTTGTTCTGTTTGGGTATAATTACTCACTGCGTTTCTGAATGATTCACTGGTACTCTTTTGCAAGGCTTCTGTGTTTACCAATACTTCCGGATTCTGACAAGCTAATAACGCAGGTGTGCGAATGCTATCGGGATAAGAGGCTACCGTAAGTAAAGCGGTGCTGTCATCAGCAGTAAAGTCTTTATCAAGTCTGGGTTCATTCTGTGCATTTACAAACAAAGAGGAAAACGACACAGATGCCAAAAATATTCTTCTCATGATTTTTCTTTTATTAAGCAAAAGTATTTTGGGTATATATTTTTAGGCATGATGTAAGTTATAATGTCAGATGATTTATATCAGTTACTCAAATGAGGCAGGTCATGCCTTAATTCATGTTGCATAGTAGTTTTGTTTTCTAGTTTATGCCTATTACGCAAGCAAAAATAAGCTGTTACCACTGTGGCGAAGATTGTGCAGATGATGCCATTCTTGTTCAGGATAAACACTTTTGTTGCACGGGTTGCAAAACGGTTTATGAAATACTGAATCAAAATAACCTTTGTCAGTATTACGATATTACGCAGGCTCCCGGTATTACCCAACGAACTAAGATACGTGAGGGTAAGTTTGCTTTCTTGGATGATAAAACAGTAGAAGCCAAGCTGGTTCATTTCTCGGATGAGAAACAAAAACATGTGCTTTTCTACTTACCACAAATGCATTGCAGTTCCTGCATTTGGTTGCTGGAACATCTTAATAAACTTAATCCCGGTATTGTAAAATCGCAGGTTAACTTTTTGAAGAAGGAAGTAAGCATTGTGTATAATACCGATACCGTTTCTTTGCGAAAAGTGGCCGAACTGCTTATCACCATTGGTTACGAACCGCACATCAGTCTGCATGATATAGCAGATAAAAAAATACGTAAGTACGATAAGAAGCGCATTTACAAAATAGGTATTGCCGGTTTTTGCTTCGGTAATATCATGATGTTAAGCTTCCCAGAGTACTTTGGCTTAAACAATATCCAGGAAAAAAGTTTGAGAGAATATTTTAGTTATTTCAACCTGTTTCTTTCCCTGCCTGTTTTCTTTTATTGTGCTTCCGATTTCTTTGTGTCTTCATGGAAAAGCCTGCAACAAAAGTTTCTCAATATAGATGCTCCTATTGCTTTAGCCATTATCATTACGTTTGGCAGAAGTGTATATGAAATAGTAAGTGGCACGGGTGCGGGTTATTTAGATTCTATGTCGGGTATTGTGTTCTTTATGCTGATAGGCAGGTTCTTTCAGGACAGAACCTATCAAACCCTTTCATTCGACAGAGACTATACATCTTACTTCCCGCTGGGAGTAACTATATTAAATGAAGATGGTTCTGAAGACCAGATACCTATCTCTAAATTAAAGGTAGGACAACGCATTAAAATCCATAGCGGAGAGATTGTTCCTGCCGATGCTATTTTGTTTTTAGGCAAGGCGCATATCGATTACAGTTTTGTTACCGGCGAATCGCTTCCTATTGAGAAGAGTATTGGTGAAATTATTTATGCAGGCGGTAAACAAACAGCAGGCGCTATAGAGCTGGAAGTGGTTAAAGAAGTATCTCAAAGTTATTTAACCCAGTTATGGGATAACGATGCCTTTAAAGAAAATGCCGACGAGAAAAGCATTTCCTTCATCCATCAGGTAAGCAGGTATTTTACTTATGCGCTGTTTAGCGTGGTTATTGTTTCGGCGGTATATTGGCAACTGCATAACCCTGCCAAAACATGGAATGCCATTACTTCCATCTTAATAGTGGCTTGCCCTTGTGCGTTATTGTTGTCTGCTACTTTCACCAACGGCAATATGTTGCGTATGCTGCAAAGGGCGGGTTTTTATGCACGCAATGCCAATGTTATAGAACGCATGGCACTGGCTACCTCGGTAGTGTTTGATAAAACCGGAACCATTACCCAGCAAAAAGAAGCCGATATAAGCTATAATGGTTCTGAACTAAGCAAAGAAGAAGAACAACTGGTTCGCTCACTGGCTGCACAATCTAACCCGCACAAACCAAACGGAAAGTATTATAACCTTCGTTCCTATTTCAGCTACTTCTATCTTGTATTATTCTTTACGCTACCATTTATTAAAGTACATGGCGAGCCTTTATTTCTTATAAATATTATTGAACGCAAGTTCATTTTGTTCGGCAACATTTTCTGGCCTCAGGATTTTTTCATATTCGGGTTGGGCATGCTTATTTTTATTGTATTCATTGCCTTGTTTACGGTTGTATTCGGCAGGGTATTTTGCGGTTGGGCTTGTCCGCAAACTATTTTTATGGAAATGCTTTTCCGTAAGATTGAATACTGGATTGATGGCGATGCAACCTACCAAAAGGCTTTAAAAAAATCTCCCTGGAACAGCGAAAAGATATTTAAGCGTAGTGCTAAATACACGTTGTTTTTTTTATTGTCTTTCATCATAGCGGTTACATTCTTATCATACATAATAGGTGTTGACCAAATTTTTAAAATAGCCTCCGAGCCTTTAAAGGTTAATAAAGGTGGTTTCATTGCACTTCTAATATTTACTACTGTTTTCTTTTTGGTGTATTCCTGGTTCAGAGAACAGGTTTGTTTAATTGTTTGTCCTTATGGAAGAATGCAAGGCGTATTGCTCGATAAAAACTCCATTGTAGTTGCGTATGATTATGTGCGCGGAGAAACCCGGCATAAATTTAAAAAGAACGAAACCCGCACAGGTGGAGATTGTATTGATTGCAATGCCTGTGTGCATGTTTGTCCTACGGGTATTGACATTAGAAACGGTACGCAATTAGAGTGTACCAATTGCACCGCTTGTATTGATGCCTGCGACCACATGATGGAAAGCGTACACTTACCTAAAGGCTTAATCCGTTATGATTCTGAAAACGGCATCAGGAATGCAACTAAACTAGCCTTCACTACCCGCATGAAAGCTTATACCGCTGTATTATGTGTGCTGATTGGTGTAGAGGTTTTTCTATTGGCTACCCGTTCAGATTATGATGCTACGATACTACGTGCTAAAGGTATGTTGTATCAGGAGCAACCCAATAATCAGGTAAGTAATTTATACAACATCGATTTGATTAATAAAACCCGCGACAGCCTACCTGTTGTTTTAAAACTGGAAAACATGCATGGAGAGATTAAACTGGTAGGAAAAGATTTAATGGTAAAAAAAGAAGGCGTTACCAAAGGAGAGTTTTTTGTTTACCTGAACAAAAACGAATTAAAAGGAAGAAAAACAAAATTGGAAATAGGTATCTATAGTAATAACAAAAAAATAAGGACGGTAAACACAAGTTTTCTCGGCCCGGTTTTACAATAATAAAAAGTCATGAAACTAAGTTGGTCATATCGCATCGTTATTTTGTACACAGGCTTTGTAGCCATCATCGTAACCCTTGTTACCATTTGCATGAGGCAAACGGTAGAGCTTGAATCTAAAGATTACTACGCGCAGGAATTAAAGTATCAGGAAAGAATAGATGCCACCAAAAACGCCAACGCATTGCCAAACAGCATAGCACATGAAGTAAACGGCAAGCAGGTTGTATTAACCATCCCAACCGAATTGCTTACTAAAGATTTTACAGGCGAAGTTTATTTCTTCTGTCCGTCTGACGGGTTGAGGGATGTAAAAGTAAAAATGCAGTTTGATGCTACCGGAAAACAAGTGCTTGATGTAGCTACTATGCAAAAGGGCGCTTATAAAATGAAACTATCGTGGAGCAGCAACGGCAAAGCCTATTATAAAGAAGATGTAATTACCCTGCACTAAATGTTTCTTTTAGCCGCCATATCACTGGGTTTCTTTGGCAGCTTTCATTGCATTGGCATGTGCGGCCCTATTGCTTTAGCCATACCTATTTATAACCACACCAGGTTCTACAAAACCATATCCATTATTTTGTACAATGCCGGGCGCATATTTACGTATGCCTCTTTAGGTGTTTTGTTTGGGTTGGTTGGTCAGGGCTTTGCCTTAGCAGGTTTGCAACAAATATTATCCGTTACCTTAGGTGTACTTATTTTACTGGGTGTTTTATTACCGCAACGCATCGTTACTAAATACACCATCACTAATAAATTCTTTAAACTGTTTTCAGTCATCAAATCAAGTCTTGCTAATCAGTTGGCTAAAAAAGGACTTAGCTCTTTGTTTGTGCTTGGTGCGCTAAATGGTTTGTTGCCTTGCGGTTTGGTATATATGGCTATTACAGCTGCCATAGCCAGTAGCACTTTGTTGCATGCCGTTTTGTTTATGGCGTTTTTTGGTTTAGCTACTGTGCCGCTTATGTTCAGTCTTTCTTACTTTACTAATTTAATAAGCATACAATTTCGAAGTGCGGTAAGAAAAACCATACCCTATGTTACGGGTGTAATGGCGGTGCTTTTAATACTACGGGGTTTAAACTTAAATATACCCTACTTAAGCCCCGAAAGAAATGCCGAAACAAATTCTTTTGCAGCTTGTCATCATGCAAACACACCTAATCACAACGCTAAACTTTGCATTGGTAAGTAGAGGTATTAATCATTAAATCCTTTTCCAGCCATAATTTTAGGAATACATTTTTCAATTCTATCCTCGCGGGTTTTGGCTTGTTTGGCTTGAGAGA
>CAJCJB010000308.1 GCA_903970545.1 Candidatus Saccharimonadota bacterium
ACCATGGTCAACGTGCCCCATGATAGTAACAATAGGAGGGCGACCAACAACATCTTCAGCATTTTCTTCTTCTTTAACCTGAATAACCTCTATGGCTTCTGCCGTAACAAATTCGGTTTTAAAACCAAACTCTTCGGCAACAATAGCAATGGTTTCAGCATCTATACGTTGGTTTATAGATACAAACAACCCAAGACTCATACAGGTAGAAATTACATTAGTAACCGGTACACTCATCATTTGTGCCAATTGATTGGCAGATACAAATTCAGTTACTTTTAATACTTTTTTCTCAGCTTCGGTCTGTTCTTGCTCCTCAGCAATACGTTCGCGTATTTCTCCACGTTTTTCTTTACGGTATTTTGCAGCGTTAGATTTTTTACCACCTCCGCTTAAACGAGCTAAGGTTTCTTTTATCTGTGCCTGAATTTCTTCATCAGTAAGCGCAGGTTTAGGTTCTCTTTTAGATGGATTAGTAATAGTTGCTCTGTCTTTATATTTCTGACGGGCAATTTGAGTTTGTTCTTTACCAACCTTACTTATTTCATCTTTACTTAAACTGCCTGTTTTTTGGATTCGTTTACGTTTCTTCTTTTCATGTTGGAAATTATTTGGTGTAGGTTTCTTTTCAACCGGAAGAACCATGGTACCTAATATTTTAGGGCCTTCTAATTTTTTAAACTTTGTTTCTAAAAAATCTTCTTTAGGAGCTTCTGATTCTTGTTCCTCAGAGACAACTATTTGTGCAGGCTCTTCAATTGGGGTTTTAGCAGCAGTTTCTTCCTTACTTTCCTTTTTAGAAGTAGTTTTCTTAGGTTCTTTTTTTAATTTCTCTGCTGCTGCCTCTTCGTCTTTTTCTTTCTTTGTTTTTTTATCAGGCTTTGTCTTGCTATTTAAAGTCGATAAATCCACATTACCAACTACTTTTACACCGACATTTTTTTCTTCTTTTTTAGGTGCTTCTTCAATAACTTTTTTAACCTCAACTTCCTTTTTTTCTTTCTCCTTCTCTGCCTTTTTAGTTTCTTCTGAAATACGTTGTTTTTGCTCTATCCGTAAAGATTCTAAAACTTTAGAAGTAGAAGAAACCGATACATCCTTTATAACAATATCCTCTTCAAAATCATCTTTCTTTTTGTGAGCAGATTTTGTTTCATCTAAAACAATACTCTCCTTCTTCTCATGAAGAACTTGCCCTGCCTGCTGTGCTTGTTGTTTAATTATTTTCTCTCCGGCAAATTCTTTAGAAAGAATAGCATATTCAGTATCTCCAATTTTGGAGTTGGGGTTGTTCTCTACCTTGTGTCCCTTAGAAGAAAGGAAATCAACAATAGTAGCTAACGATAAGTTAAACTCTTTGGCTATTTTGCTTAATCGTAATGTTTTAGTTTCTGACATATCTTATCTTTTCCCTTGCTCTATTGTTTTATTGTTGGTTGTGCCTTCTATCGTATCATTACAAACTTATCCTTGTTCTCCTTCAAATTCAGATGCCAATATAGCTCTAACCGCTTTTATAGTTTCTTCATTTATTTTGGTTCTGCGAGTAAGCTCTTCTTCTGTAAGTTTTAATACATCTTTTGCCGTATCGCAACCTATGGCTTTCAATTCTTCAATAACTGCAGCTTCAATCTCGTCAGAGAATTCTTCCAAATCCACATCTTCCTCTTGTACTATCTCTTCTTCAGCTTCGCGATAAACATCTAACTCGTAACCGGTAAGTTTACCTGCCAGTTTTATATTGAATCCGCCTTTACCAATAGCTAATGATATTTGATCAGGTTTTAAATAAACCTGCGCACGCATGTTTTCATCATCTAAAACTATGTTCGTGATTTTTGCCGGGCTTAATGCACGTTGTATAAGCAGTTGAGGATTGCTGGTAAAATTAATTACATCAATATTCTCGTTCTTTAATTCGCGTACAATACCATGAATACGAGAACCTTTCATACCAACACAAGCTCCCACCGGGTCAATACGCTCATCATACGATTCAACAGCAACTTTAGCACGCTCGCCGGGCTCGCGTACAATTTTCTTAATGGTAATTAATCCATCGGCAATTTCCGGAACTTCGGTTTCAAACAAGCGCTCTAAGAACACAGGCGATGTACGCGAAACAGAAATAACAGGCGTTGTGTTTTTCATATCCACTTTTAGTACTACTGCTTTTACGGTATCTCCTTTTTTAAAGAAATCGGTTGGTATTTGCTCTGTGCGAGAAAGTATTAATTCATTCCCCTCATCATCAACCATCATAATTTCTTTCTTCCAAACCTGATATACTTCGGCAGTTACAACCTCACCTACACGCTCTTTGTATTTATTATAAATTTCGTTTTTCTCAAGTTCTAAAACCTTCTGAACCAAGTTTTGGCGTAACGATAAAACCGAACGGCGACCAAACTCTTCCATCTTCACAGGTTCCGTAACCTCTTCGCCAATCTCAAAGCTATCGTCAATTTTTTTAGCTTCTGTTATACTAATATGCTTGTTTTCATCATAATCAAAACTATCCTCTGCAAACTCATCATCCACAATGGTGCGGTTTTTATACATTTCCACATCACCTTTATCAGGGTTTACAATGATATCGAAGTTTTTATCGGTACCATATTTTTTAATGATCATGTTACGAAACACATCATCAATGATACTCATTAAGGTTGCACGATCAATGTTCTTGATGTCCTTAAAATCGGCAAACGATTCTATTAAATTAACAGATTGCATGGTTATTTATGTTTATGATTAAAATGGTAAAATTAATTTAGTTTCTTTAATTGTATGTAAAGTTATTGTTATGTTTTCTATAATGGTTTGCCTGCCTTTACCTGCCTGTTTGCGCTCGGTTGTTTTGGTTTCTATCTCAATGGCATCGTTGGCAATGTTAGCTAAACTACCTATTAGCTTAATGCCGTCGGTTTTTAGCACACTTACCTGTTTGCCTTTATATTTTTGGTATTGCGCCTCTACCTTAAAGGGCTCATCTATACCCGGAGAGGAAACCATGAGTTCAAAATCCTCTTTATCTCTGTCCAAAGCGGCTTCTATGTGTTTGCTTATCTCCCTGCATCGCTCAATAGAAATATGGTTAGGTTCATCCACAAAAACCTCTATTTTATTAACGGGCTTTACCTTTACCTGCACCAAAAAGGTATCCGTTCCTTTAATAAAGGCTTCCACTAATTGCTTTATGCCTTGTTCGCTAATCATCTCTAAACAAAGAGGGGACTTAGTAGCCCCCTCCATTCAATTCATATTTTACGGATACAAATATACGGCTTTTTAATTAAAAACCAATTGTTGATTATTTTCGATAAAAGTCTTTATTATACCGATAAAAACACTTACTTTTACTATGTAATTAATAAATATCATCATGGAAACAATTTTCAAAATAAGTAGAAAGCATTTATCATCGTTATTGCTTGTTTTAGCAGTTCCGTTTACTACCTTGGCTGAGCACATACCTACTGCTGCGGAAGAAGCTGCCCAAAATGAGAAAGTAGCTATGTATAGCGAAATTGCTATAGCCATTTTATTTGTGGTAGCCGTAACTCTCTTTTTGATATTCAAATCAAAACACGAGAAGAAGATGCGCGAAAAGCACATTGAGCAAATGAAAAAGGTGCAGGCTAATAAAAACAGAGCTGCTTAAAGCCTCTGCCTGATTACTTCATACAACACCACACCAGTTGCTACCGATACGTTTAACGAAGCTATCTTCCCTACCATGGGGATTTTTACCGCATCTGTGCAAAGTCTTAAATACTCTGCCGAGATACCCAAATCTTCCGAGCCCATAATAATAGCAGTGGGTATTTTAAAGTCCACATCATAAATAAGTTTCTCAGTCTTTTCATGACAGGCAATTACCTGCAAGCCGCTTTCTTTAAGAAAGGTAATGGTATCTTTTAAGTTATACTCTCTACAAACTGGAATTCTATGCAATGCCCCGGCTGATGTTTTAATGGCATCGCCATTCAGTTGGGCAGAGCCTCTTTGCGGCACAATTATCATATCCACACCCGCGCACTCTGCACTACGGGCTATGGCACCAAAGTTGCGTACATCGGTTACTTTATCAAGCAACAATACAAGGGGTATTCTTCCTTCGGTAAATACTTTGTGCAAAACATCTTCTGTTTTAAAGTATTCTATCTCGCACACAAAGGCAATAACACCCTGGTGGTTTTTTTTGGTAATGCGGTTAATCTTTTCGGGAGGCACCATTTGGTAGGGAATCTCTGTACCCTGTAATACCTTGCGCAACTCATTAAACAATTGCCCCGCCAAACCCCGCTGAATAAGTATTTTATCTATCTCCTTACCTGCTTTTATGGCTTCTATAACGGCATGTATGCCAAATATGTGGTTGTCTTCTTTCATAAATAATTAAGAACCGAAAGTAGTAATAATATGGGAGTGGGTTGAGGTATTGATACTTTATAAGAGAGGTTAATTGTTTTGAGGACAATCAAAACTATTTATTATCAGCATAAATAATTGTAGTAAAACTAAAATCGTATTCACGTCTTTTTTCACCCATCTTATTTAGAATCTCATTAGCATTATTACGGATGTCCATCCAAATTGATTCTGTTGCAATTTTTTCTAAAGTCCATATTTCAGAAGATATATTATTAACCTTCTCTTTAAATTTTATAAGATCGTTTCTTAGTGATTCTTTCACTTTATTATTTTTGAAATTCTGTTCAAAAACAAAATCACCAAAAGCATAGTCAAATTCGGCTTCAAGTTCAGTTAACGGGTTAAAAACAGGACTACCTAAACTTTCCAAATATTGTGGCGTAGCGGCGAATAAAACCAAAGAGTTGTATAAACAAGAATAATAATATTCTCTTTGCTGTTCTTCTGTTAATTCTTTTGGTTTATAGTTATTCTTACGTTTAGATGTGGCAATTTTAATTATAGCAAAGCCTATTATGGCGATTGTAAGAATGAAGAGATAAACAGAATCCATTTTAATAGTTACAATATACCCCAAATATAACCCAAAAACCTTCTCTAAACAATTAGAAAGGGTTTACTGGTTGTAATTCCTATATTCTTAGTTTAGATTCCTGTCCTTTTAGTTAAGAGGACTGTCCTTTCACTTAAATGGGTTGTCCTTTTAACTAAATGGACTGTCTTCGCACTTTAGAAGATTGTCTTCACACTTTAGAAGACTATCTTCACACTTACTAAGACTGTCCTCGCACTTTAGAAGACTGTCCATTTAATTAAACGGGTAATCCTTTCGATTAATTGGACAGTCTTTTTGATTGAAAGGACTATCTTTTTAATTAGTTGGGCAATCCATTTAGTTAATTAGACTATCCTTTTAGTTAAACGGACTATCTTCACACTTACGAAGACTGTCTTCGTAACTTAGAAGACTATCCCTTTGGTTAAGGGGACTGTCGGCGTGTTTACTATTTCTGTCCTATTAGCCGAGAGCCGTAAAGAAACTCTGATTAAGAAAGCTTTTCTATATTTGTAATTCAAAATAAAACACCTTCCTTGAAGTTTTTCTCAAAATATTACTGTATACTTCTTTTATTTCTTATTTCAAGTAGTTATCAGGCGGTGGCTCAGGCTAACGAAAAACCTACTGCCGAAGATTTTTTTGAAGCGGGTGATTATGTATCTGCTTTAGATGAGTATTTGAAACAGGCAAAGAAATTTCCCGACAATGAAAATATTGAGCGCCATGTAGCCGATTGTTATTTATTTTTGCATGGCGATAAATCTAAAGCTATTCCTTATTTGATGGATTTGTATAAAAAACACAGTGAGGATACTGCCGTGTTATTTAGGTTGGGCTTGGCATACCAGTATGCCAATAAGTTGCAAGATGCTATTGCTTGTTATAATAACTATCGTTTAAAAGCTTCTGCCAAACAAAAATTAGTTATTGATCGTTACATTGAAACCTGCGAAATCGCTAAAGAACTCATGAAGCATCCGGTTCCTGTTACGTTTGAGAATCTGGGACCTAATGTAAATACTAAGTATGCCGATTACTATCCTTTTGTTACCAAAGATGAGAAGACTCTTTATTTTACTACACGTCGTGATGAAACCATGGGCAGCTACAAAAGCGTTGCCGGTTATTGGACGTCTGATATTTATGTTTCTACCGTTGAGAAAGGGCAATGGACAAAAGCCAAAGGCTTAGGAGTTCCTATAAACACTACAGAAGATGAAGAATGCGTAGGTATTACCCCCGACGGGAAGAATATGATTGTTTATGTGGATAGAGAGAACATACCAAGTGATTTGTTGCATACCGAAATTACTGCGAAGGCAAAAACATTTAACCGTCCGGTCCCTTTTAATGAGCCAATAAATACCAACAAGCTGGAGTTGGAGGGTTGTTATAATGCTGATGCAACTACCTTATTCTTTTCTTCGGATAGAAAAGGTGGTTTTGGTGGAATCGATTTATATGTTTCACATAAATTGCCTAATAAAGAGTGGGGCATTCCACAGAATTTAGGTGCTAACATTAATACAATTTATGATGAGAGTTTTCCTTTCATATCAGAAGATGGACAAGCATTATACTTTGCCTCAAAAGGGCATCCGGGCATGGGTGGCTTTGATATTTTTAAATCTATCTGGGATTCGGTTGCTAAGCAATGGCAAAAGCCTGTGAATATTGGCTATCCGGTAAATACTACAGATGACGACTTAATGTTTTCCTTATCAGGAAGAGGTAGAGATGGTTATTTATCTGCCTGTAGAAAAGAAGGTTTAGGTGATTTAGATATTTATAAAGTTATTTTTACCGAAGTAGAGCAACCGCTAACCGCTATACGTGGTAAGGTTCAATTAAGCGATACCACCCAAAAAGAAATAGATGCCTATATTACTATAAGTGACGCTAAAACTAAAGAAGAGCTGGATGCCAAGAATGTGAACTCGAAAACAGGTAGGTATATCTTTATTGCTTCACCCGGTAAGTACGTTATTAATATTACCTGCAAAGGCAATAAGCCTGTTCAGCAAGAAATAATTATTTATGATAAATCTGATTTTACGAGTGAAGTAGAGCGAAACTTTACTTTAGTGCCTGATAAATAATAAATCTTAGCGTTAGATTTTTATTCCTATCACAAGTATATCATCAATTTGCGAGCCTGTTCCTTTCCATTCCATAAAAGCCTCATCTAGTTTTGTTTTTTGAGTATTCATATCCTCATCACAAATTTCTGTTAGTAGAGCCTTAAATCTTTTGCTAGTAAACTTCTTTTTATCCCATTCTCTAAACTGGTCGGCATACCCATCAGAAAAGATAAAGAAAGAATCATCCTTTTGTATTTCTACTTCTGTCTCAGAATACGTAAGGTTCATTAATCCATAATGCCCACCTATAGGATAGCCTTGCCCTTTGGTATCTTTCAATTCTTTATTATGAATAAAATATAAAGGTCTAGCAGCGCCAGCAAAAACTAATTTAGATTTCCTTTTATCAATGCGGCAAATAGACATGTCCATTCCATCACGGGTAGAACTATCACTATCACTTTGGTTTAGTACTTTAATAATCTGGTTATTTAATTCCTGTAAAATATGAGAAGGGATAATTATTTTTCTTCCATTCACAATTTCACTAAGCAGCGTAGAAGCAATTAAAGACATAAATGCACCCGGCACTCCATGTCCTGTACAATCAATAGCGGCAATAAAATAATAATCTTCAAGTTCTGTAAACCAATAGAAATCACCGCTCACAATATCTTTAGGTTTGTATAATATAAAGGATTCAGGGAACACAGCATGTATAGCTTCTTTAGAAGGCAGAATAGCTTCTTGTATACGTTTGGCATAGTTTATACTATCCGTCATGTCTTTGTTCTTCTCCTCTAATTCAACTTTTATTTGTTCTACCACTTCTTTTTCCTTTTGCAGTAATATGGTTTTTTCATCAACCATTTTCTTTAATAAGGTTCTGGCTCTAATTAGTTTACGGGTGTTCCAAATAATAATAAGGTAAACTGATGCTATTAAGCCCACAAAGGAAACTATATAGAACCATGCTTTTTTCCAAAAAGGTAAATCAATCTCAAAGCCAATTTCAACAGGTGTGGTGTTCCAGGTGCCATCATTATTACAAGCTAATAATTGAAAAGTATAGTTACCTTCTGTAACTTTTGGAAACTCCACATAACGGTTGGAGGTAAGTCTCCATATAGAATCTAATCCAAGCATACGATACTTGTAATTTACTTTAGCCGCATCTACCAATGAGATGCCAATAAAATCAATCCTTGCAGAATAACTGGAATAAGGCAACGTAATCTTTTCAGAAGCTGCATAAAAATGATCGTTCAGCATTATACCTAATATATTAGTGCGTGGTTCATGTGTATTTATCTTATTGCTTTCACAATCATAATTTACAATACCTGTAGTGGTACCAAACCACATGTTTTTTTTATCATCTTTATAACAAGCATTCAGATTGTTTTCTTCAAACAGAAGCCCGTCTATTTTAGTAAACTTTTTAAATACTTTTTGCCCATCTTCTTTTTTACTTAAACCACTTTTATGTCCTACCCAAATAGTATTGTTAGCATCTGCCATCACAAAATAACAAAAGTTAGAAAGTAGACCGTCTTCGGTTTTATAATTCTTAAAATCACTGCCATCATAACACCACATCCCATCACCTTCGGTAGCAATCCATATCTTACCTGTGTTATCTTCTGTTACAGAGTTTATAAATATGTTGGGTACATTTTTAAAGACAGTAAATTCTTCATTCTTTATATAATAAGGCACACTACCATGTGATGACAACCACATACGATTCTTACTGTCAATATAAATTTGTTGAATGTTATTATGCAACAAACCTTCTACGGTGGTAAGTAATACAACTTTAGCTTGCTTTGGGTGGTAAATATAAAGCCCATCCGTTGTGCCTATAATTATATTGCCCTGTTTACTTTTTACAATACAATTTATAGTAAGAGATTTTAAATTATTATTCTTCGAGAAATTCTCAAATTTGTTTGTAGAAGCATTATAAATAAAAACACCATTCTCAGCAGTTCCTATCCAAACATTACCCAAACTATCCCGCATCAGTGCATTTACCTGATCGTTTACAAACCCGTTAGCTGCATTAAACAGTTTGTCTTCGCCCTGCTGTTTTTGTTTTAATACATATAAGCCCTTGTCATTTCCTATCCATACATTACCTGTTTTACCATCTGTCAGAATTGATTTTACATTGATTTGTGCAGCAAAATAATTAAACTTATTTACAGGCATTTCAATTAATCCGCCACCAGATGTGCCAAACCACATATTCTCTTCAAAATCCTGAAAGATAGATTGCACGTATAAATTACTTAACCCGTTTTGTTTATTTATATATAATACGTTATTTATGTTTAAATTATCGAATGAAATTTTGCGTAACCCTTCTCCAAGTAATGATACCCATAGATTTTTTGATTTATCTGCATAAATAGTTGAGATGCTCATTTGAGAAGAACCCAACTCATCTATTATTTGTAAATAGATATAATAACAACTGCCCGCTTTTAATATTTTAAATACACCCTCTCCAGGCACGCCTACCCAAAATGAATTTTTTAAAGAATCGCAAGGGACTATACATTGTATCTTTTTTCCTTCGAAACCACTAATAGCACATATAGAGCTTACTTTTTTTTCTTTTGTTTTCAGAAGAAATAACCCCTCATCCGTTGCTGCCAAAAGCTGATTATCTAAATCAAAATACAACGAATTAAAATTGGCAGGCAAAGAAGTTTCTATAGCATTTAATTTAAAAGTGGAATCAATTTTAAACAGTCCTTTTTGTTGTGCTGCTACCCATATATTTTTTGAGTTATCTTCGGCAAAAGCATTTACTTTTGTTTCAAACTTTTCCGAATCTTTTACTTTATAAAAAGTGTTTCCGGATAAAAAAGAAACACCATTTTGAAAGTGCCCAATCCAGATTATATCTCTTGAATCGGTATAGTGAATGTTTATAAAATTCTCCGCAAGGTTATCTTTAACAGTAAATGTTTTAAAACTATTCCCGTCGAACTTACAAAAACCATCTCCGGTAGATAAATAAAGATACCCCTTATCTGATTGAGAAACACAGTAAACATAAGATTGAGGTAAACCATCTTCATCTGT
>CAJCJB010000309.1 GCA_903970545.1 Candidatus Saccharimonadota bacterium
TAGAAGCAACTATTAGCGACATCAAAAAAATGTTCCCAAGAACCATACACGCCGTTACTTTAAATGGATTCTTGGTTAAACTGATTTTATTCGTGTTTGCTCTTCAAATTAGCAAACTCACTAACTAGCAACTTAAATTAACTAATAAAAATATATAACCATGAAAACAAAAAAGAAAAGAGTGTATTGGATTCCGATGCAGCTACTTCGGTTCTACTTATGGCAGGAAACTTTTATGACGGAGATACAGGATTCTGTTATAGGTCCTTTAACAGGCATACCTACAGGTACAGGCAGTAAAATGGAGGCTTTGCTAGCTTTGCAAGCTGCTTATATGTCGGCTTACAATGCAGCACCCCCGCATACATACCCCGGCAGGGCATTAATTACGGCACGCAACCAGGCAGAAAAAGCTTTTAAAGAAGGTATACGATTAATTACAGCCCAATACATTCGTAATAATGATGCGCTTACTGATTATCAAAAGGAGCTAATTGGTTTGCCTATAACCGCGAATACAGGCACAGGTAAACACACTACAACAACTGCTATAGTAGAACGTATTGCCCCCGAGTATCCGTCTATAGATGCCAAATCAAACACACCGGGTACGGTTACGTTTACTTTTAAGGAGTTGGGCAATACCAAATCGCGTGGCATACCCGCAGGCATGCACCATTGTTTGATACAATATATTATTACAGTCGCCAATGCCGCAGCACCTACCGGAGAGGATGCCTGCAACAAACATATAGAGGCGCAAAAATCTCCCTTCACTAAAGATGTAAGCAGAGAAACAGCCGGACAAAAACTGTGGGGCTTTGCCGCCTGGGTTGATACCCGCGGGGTAATACATAGCTGGAGCCCTGTGTTTAGTTGTATTATTACTTAGTTTTCATTGCGAGAAGCTAAACAACAAATCAATCTGTTTATTACAGTAGAGATTGCTTCTGACAAACAAGCTCAAACTAATGACAAAATAAAATTATCTTAACATAACTTCCTTTTATATGTAAAAAACATTATTTTTGATACTTGCTCCTTTAGATTTTATTTAATTCATAAAGTAAATGAAACCAACTGATATTAAAGACCCCGAGTATTTTCACAAGGTGGTAGATTGCCAGTATGCTTGCCCTGCGCACACCCCTGTGCCCGAATATATTCGCCTGATTGCCGACGGCAAGTACGATGAGGCGTATATGATTAACTGGGACTCGAACGTGTTTCCGGGTGTGCTTGGGCGCACGTGCGACAGGCCATGCGAACCCGCTTGTCGCCGCGGACGTGTGGAGAAAGAACCTGTTGCTATTTGTCGCCTGAAGCGCGTAGCTGCCGATAACAAAGGCAATGTAAAAGATTTGATGCCTAAAGGTCCGTTTAAACCTAATGGCAAAAAGATTGCGTTGATTGGTGCAGGCCCTGCTTCGCTAACAGTGGCGCGAGATTTAGCTCCTCTTGGTTATGAGTTGCATTTGTATGACGAGCAGAAAAAAGGCGGTGGTTTTATGCGCAGCCAAATACCTTCTTTCCGTTTGCCCGAAACGGTGCTTGATGAAGAAGTAAACTATATATTGGATTTAGGCATACATACCTACTTCGACCACTACGTAACCAGCATGAAAGAAATTCTTGCTAAAGATTATGATGCCGTGTTTGTGGGCACGGGTGCTCCTAAAGGGCGCGACCTTGATATACCGGGTAGAAAAGAAGCCGGAGCAAATTTCCATATTGGTATTAATTGGTTGGCAAGCGTAGCGTTTGAACACACCAACAAAATAGGTAAAAATGTAATTGTATTGGGTGGCGGTAACACCGCTATGGATTGCT
The DNA here is from genome assembly GCA_903970545.1 of Candidatus Saccharimonadota bacterium. Taxonomy (GTDB): domain Bacteria; phylum Bacteroidota; class Bacteroidia; order B-17B0; family Aurantibacillaceae; genus PALSA-968. Next base: position 1,831 of record CAJCJB010000309.1, read on the forward strand.
GCCGTACATCGCGTCGTTTAGGTGGAGAAAATGTGAAGGTTGTGGTTCGTTCCCCATTTGCTGAAATGAAAGCTTCGCCCTGGGAGAAAGAAGATGCGCAGCATGAAGATATTCCGATTATAGATAATCATGTGCCTAAGTCGTTCGTTATAGAAAACGGAAAACTAAAAGGTATGATGTTTGAAAAGGTGCAGGCCATATACGAGAACGGAAAAAGAAAGTTAGTGCCTGTGGGTGGCCATGATGTTTTTATTGAAGCAGATGATGTGCTTTGTGCCATTGGGCAGGAAAACAGTTACCCTTGGATAGAGCGCGATTTGGATATTGAATTTGATAAAAGGGAAATGCCTGTAGTGAACGAGAAAACATTTGCTTCTACCAACAAACGAGTATTCTTTGGCGGAGATGCCGCATGGGGACCTAAGAACGTAATTACGGCTGTTGCGCACGGGCATCAGGCTGCTATTTCTATTCACCTGCAATGCGAGAAAAAAGATATTGTTACCGAACGTCCTTCTCCGTATGTAAACTTAGTAAGCCAAAAGATGGGCATACACGAGTGGATGTATGAGAGTGAGGTAACAACAGATGTTCGTTATATAGTTCCTCAGGCTGATAAAAAAGTTACGCTTACTAACAGAAAGAAAGAAGTTGAATTGGGCTTCGACCCGCTTGCCGGATTTAAAGAAGCACAACGTTGTTTAAATTGTGATGTGCAAACTGTTTTCTCTGAAAGTAAATGTATTGAGTGCGATGCCTGTGTAGATATTTGTCCTACGTCTTGCATCACCTTTACCGAGAATGCCGAAGAAGATGTTTTGCGAACGCACTTAAAAGTGCCTGCTCATAACCTTACACAAGATTTGTATGTATCGGATGTGTTGCCTACCAAACGCGTAATGGTTAAGGATGAGAACGTTTGTTTGCATTGCGGTTTGTGTGCCGAGCGTTGCCCTACATCTGCCTGGGACATGGATAAATTCTTTTATAACGTAACTAAAACATGCCACGAAGTTCATGCTTAATAGCCACGACCTTCAGGTCGTGGAAGAAATATAAATAAAAAAGAAAACGGCTTTAGCCAAAACAAAGAAATGCCATACACCAAAGTAATGATACACTTTATTTGGGCTACGAAAAATAGAGCACCCTTAATTACATATGAATTAAAACCGTTGTTATTATCTCATATTATAGAAAACAGCAAAAAGAAAAAAATATTTATTGATTCATTGAATTGTGTGGAAGATCATATACACATACTTTTGTCATTAGGTACTGAACAGACTATTGCAAAAACTGCAATGCTTATTAAAGGCGAATCTTCTTATTGGGTAACCAAACAAAAACTTAGCAAATCTAAATTTGAGTGGCAGGATGAATACATTGCTCTATCTGTCAGCGAATCAGGAATTACTAGTGTAAGACAATATATTGCTAATCAGGAAGAACATCATAAAAAGAAAACATTTATGCAGGAGTATGAAGTGTTTTTAGAATCAAGTGGGATAGATAAAAGTAATTTTTTGGCTAAAGCCAATAATAGTTCTAATAATTTAAACCACGACCTGAAGGTCGCGGCAAATATATAATCCATGGAGAATAAAGTTAAGATTAACGATTTTGTAGTCCGCTTTGCCAACGTAAACGGAACAGGGTCTGCCAGCGCCAATTATCTTTTTACCAAAGCCATCTTCAAGATGGGTGTTTTTGTAACCCCTAAAAACATATTCCCTTCCAACATACAAGGGCTGCCAACCTGGTACGAAGTGCGCGTAAGCGAGAAAGGTTATTTAGGTCGCAGAGAAGGTATTGATTTAATGGTGGCGGTAAACCCGCAAAGCTTTGCTAAAGATGTGGCTTCGGTAAAACCAGGTGGATACTTTATGTATGATAGTTCTAAGAAACTGCACGAGGAATTCATCAGGCCCGATGTCAATTACATAGGCATTCCGTTAATGCAAATGAGTAATGATGCGTTTACAGATGCCCGTCAGCGACAACTGTTTAAAAATATTATATACGTTGGTGCGCTTACTGCCTTGTTGGATATTGAGTTTAGTGCTATAGAAGGTTTACTTGCCGACCAGTTTAAAGGAAAAGAAAAACTGATTGCTCCTAACATTAAAGCCTTGCAACTGGGCGTAGAGTATGTGAAGAAGAACTTTACATATCCTTTAGAGTTCCGTGTGCAAAGAAGAGATTTACTGAAAGACTGGATTATGATGGAAGGCAATGCGGCCTGCGGTTTAGGTGCGGTATATGCAGGTGCAACCGTTGCAGCATGGTATCCTATTACTCCATCAACATCTGTAGTGGAAAATTTTAGTGAGTACGCCGCAGAGATGCGTGTAGACAAAGAAACAGGTAAAAACAATTTTGCTATTGTTCAGGCAGAAGATGAATTAGCTGCCATTGGTATGGTTATAGGTGCTAACTGGAATGGTGCACGTTCCTTTACAGCTACCAGCGGCCCGGGTGTTTCGTTAATGAATGAATTTTTAGGCTTAGCTTACTTTGCCGAGATACCTGCTGTGTTAATTGATGTGCAACGCACAGGCCCTTCTACAGGTATGCCCACACGCACACAACAATCAGATATTATGGAAGCGGCTTATGCTTCGCATGGAGATACCAAGCATGTATTGCTTTTCCCTTCCACGCCCAAAGAGTGTTTTGAAATGACTGCCGAAGCTTTTGATTTGGCAGAGCAATTACAAACACCTGTTATTATGATGACAGATTTAGATTTGGGAATGAATGATCATGTTTGTCCGCCACTTGTATGGGATGATAAACGCGAATACAAACGCGGAAAAGTATTGGATGCCGAAGCACTTGAAAGCATTAAAAAATTCGGAAGGTATTTAGATGTGGATGGAGATGGTATTCCGTATCGCACTATTCCGGGAACGCACCCAACTAAAGGCTCTTACTTTACACGTGGTACTTCGCGTGATGAGTATGCAGTTTATACAGAAGACAGCGATGCCTATCACCGTAACATGGACAGGCTGATTAAGAAATGGCATACGGCAAAAGAGTATGTGCCTGCTCCGCATGTGTATCAGGATAAAAACAAACACGTTAATGGTATTCTTTTCTTTGGCACTTCTACTTACTCTTCAGAAGAGGCAATGGATATATTAAAAGAAGAAGGCATATTGGTAGATGCCATGCGTTTGAAATCTTTTCCTTTCAATAAAACAGTAGAGGATTTTATCAATCAGCATGAGAAAGTTTTTGTTATTGAACAAAACCGCGATGCACAATTAAAATCCTTATTGATGATAGAATTACAGGCCGACCCAAAGAAACTTGTTTCTGTGCTAAACTATGATGGTATGCCTATCACTGCTGATAATATTTTAAACCAGATTAAAAAAAGTTTATCTCTTTCAACTTCAACCGTAAAAGCGAATTAGACTATGACATACGTAAAACCAAAATTTCGCCACCCCGAGCTTCCTAAAAACAAACTGGGATATACCGTAGATTATTACGAAGGGGCATTATCTACCTTGTGTGCAGGGTGTGGACATGATTCCATCAGTGCCGCTGTGGTGCAAACTTGTTTCGAAATGAATATCGAGCCGCACCGTTTGGCTAAGCTGTCGGGTATTGGTTGTTCATCTAAAACACCTGCTTACTTTTTAAGTAATTCGCATGGCTTTAATAGCGTTCATGGTCGTATGCCTTCGGTTGCTACCGGTGCAAATCTTGCCAATAAAGATTTAATTTATTTTGGCGTTAGTGGCGATGGAGATACGGCGAGTATTGGCATGGGACAATTTGTGCATGTTATCCGCCGTAACCTCAATATGATTTACATTGTGATGAATAACGGTTGTTATGGTTTAACCAAAGGACAAGATTCTGCTACTGCCGATGAAGGTTCTAAAAATAAAACCGGACATGTAAATCTATTTGAAGGTATAGACCTCTCCAGTTTAGCGATTGAACTTGGTGCAACTTTTGTAGCACAAAGTTTTTCAGGAGATAAAGCGCAACTTACCCCACTTATTAAAGCGGCTATTAAACATCCGGGCTTCGCATTTATAAATGTAATTTCTCCTTGCGTTACGTTTAATAATAATGTAGGTTCTACCAAGTCGTATGATTATGTACGGCATCATATAGAAGCAACATCTACTATGGATTTTGTTCCTGAAATGACTGAGATTACTGCCAGTTATGATGAAGGAAGTTTAAAGACTGTAAAAATGCACGATGGTTCGTCTATTGCTTTGCATAAATTGGCGCAAGACTGGGACCCCTTGGATAAAATATCTGCCATGAATGCTATACAACATGCCAAGCAGAAACACGAAATACTTACCGGCTTGTTATACATGCAACCCGAATCAGTTGAGCTTCATCAGTTACTAAATACAAGTAATAAGCCTTTAAACACACTTACTAAAAAAGAACTTTGTCCGGGCTCTGTTGCCCTTGCAGATATTAATGCGGGATTGAGGTAATATTAGAGTTCTAAGTGTTAACTCTGTTTGATTATAGCAAAGCAATTAAAAAAAGTATTACATTTACCCTATAAAACTAAAAAAAATGAAGAAAATATTATTTATTTTAAGTGTAGCGTTTTGTTTTCATGCAAATGCTCAAACATGTAACCCCACTTCGGGCGGTTGTTCTTTGGCAGATACTAACTCTACAGGACAATATCCAACAGGAACTTTTTCTACTACATCTAATTCATGGACAACCGTTAGTGCCTACATGAATGGTGGTAACTGGACTTTATTTTACGTGGTGTCCGGTCAAACCTATCAGTGGACTTACTGTAGCGATTTTGGCGGAACTGAAGGATGGGATGCTGAGCTTACTTTATATGATGCTTCTACAGGAACTAAACTTTGTTATGCTAATAATTGCGGCAGAACCAATTGTCCTAATGCCCCCTATTTGGCTTGGACGGCTACCTTTACTGGTACTGTAAAGCTTTTAACCACACAATATAGCTGTCAGGCTAACACAGGCTCTCCTTATTCTACTTTAGTTTGGACAGATAGCACAGGAAGTGCGCCTGCTGGAGGTACTACCAATGCCGGAGTTGATGTTTCCAGTTATCAGGGAACTATTAATTGGGCTCAGGTGAAAGCAGCGGGTGCTACATTTGCTTGGGCTAAAGCTACAGAAGGTTTAAGCATAACCGATGCTGATTATCATAATAATGCAGTAAATGGTGTAGCTGCGGGAGTATATATGGGTGCTTACCATTTTGCGCACCCTGATGACAACCCTACTAATGCAGATGCCATTGCCGAAGCAAATTATTTTTTAAGCGTGGCGCAACCTTATATTGTAGCTTGTGAATTACCACCTGTGCTTGATTATGAAGTATCACCATCACTTACCTGGGCAGAGCAAGCTACCTGGATTCAAAACTGGATGACTACGGTTAAAACAGCTACTGGAATAACTCCTGCACTATACACAGATGGGTCAATTGCAAGTAACTTAGGAACTTCGTTAATCGGTTATCCTCTTTGGATAGCAACCGTTAATGATGCCGGAGCAGCTATACCTCCATCTCCGGCACCGGCTGCACCTTCAGCTTCTGACCAAGCTGCATGGAATCCTAATTGGAGTTTTAACCAATACTCTTGGACAACTACTGTTGCCGGAATTTCGGGTCAAATAGATGCAGATGTTTTTAATGGTACCGTAGCACAACTTAGAACATTGATGGGATGTAGTACAACTACAGATATTGATCAAGAAAGTTTAAATAATGCTTTTAACATGTATCCTAACCCATCTTCAAACAGTTTTCATATTGACTATGCGGGTATAAACGGAGAAGCTGTTGTAAATGTTTATGATATAAATGGTAGACTCGTATTAACTCAAAACATGAATGGCAAAACCGTTATAGATGCCAACAGTTTAAACGATGGTATATACAATATAAACATTACTAACAGTGATGG
>CAJCJB010000310.1 GCA_903970545.1 Candidatus Saccharimonadota bacterium
TAGAAGCAACTATTAGCGACATCAAAAAAATGTTCCCAAGAACCATACACGCCGTTACTTTAAATGGATTCTTGGTTAAACTGATTTTATTCGTGTTTGCTCTTCAAATTAGCAAACTCACTAACTAGCAACTTAAATTAAATACATCAGTTCTCTTATTTTCCCTACATTTGAAAATATGAAGAAGCTAATCATTCTTTATGTTGGGTTATTGGTTTTGCAATCGTTTTGCATTGGACAGAACATAGATTCTCTTTGGAAAGTATATAACAACAAAAGTGAGACAGATAGTAATCGCCTGAATGCTGTAGATGTAATTACATGGTCTTATAAAGGAAACAACCCCGATACCTCTATTATTTTGGCAGAACAGGAATTAAAACTGGCTAACTCAATTCCCAATGGTAAGAAGTGGGTTGCCAATGCTTTTAAAACTATAGGAGTATCATATACCAATAAAGGTAATCATTCAAAAGCCTTGGAATATGATTTAAAAGCCCTAAAACTATATGAGGAACTTGGTAATAAAAGAAGCATAGCTGCCTGCTATAATAATATTGGAACTGTTTATCAAAACCAATCTGATTATCCCAAAGCTTTAGAGTGCTTTTTAAAAACCTTAAGACTTAGAGAAGAAATCGGAGATAAAAAGGGGGTAGGGGCTTGTTATAACAATATTGGAAATATCTATCAAAATCAGGCTAACTACCCTAAAGGATTGGAGTTTTATACTAATTCTTTAAAAATAGCTGAAGAAACAAGTGATAAAAATCTTATGGCAGCTTGTTACACTAGTATTGGGATTATTTATGCTGCCCAACATGATTACCCTAAAGCTTTGGAATATTACTTTAAATCTTTAAGAATAGCTGGAGAAATTGAAGATAAACTGATTATAGGAACTTGCTACAATAATATTGCTAATACCTATGCAGACCAGCATAATTATCCAAAAGCCTTAGAATTTTACTTAAAATGCTTAAAAACGGAAAAAGAAGTTGACAATAATCAAATTGTAGGAACTTGCTATAATAATATTGGAGAATTATATAGCGAATTATCAGATTATAAATTGGCTATAAATTATTGTGATTCTGCCTTACAAATAAGTAAAGAGATTCAAGATATTGATATTGACCGCATGTCTTTTCAAGTTTTAGCTACAGTTTATGCTAAAACAGGCAGGTTTAAAGAAGCTTATGAAAGCCATGTGAAATTTAAACAACTAACAGATAGTATTTTTAATGCTGATAACAGCCAGCAGCTTGGTGATCTGAAAACTAAGTTTGAAGTTGAGAAGAAAGAAACTGAGTTAAAGATTAAATCAGATGCCGAGCAGGAAAAATTAAAAGCAATTGCCCATGAAGAAAATAAAAGACAACAGGTAATAATAGTAGCAGTAGCTGGAGTATTATTATTAGTAGTGATATTCTCTTTATTCTTATTTAAACGTTTTAAAATAACTCAAAAACAAAAAGCAGTTATAGAAGAACAAAAAGTTTTGGTTGATAAGGCTTATGAAGAGTTACACGAAAAGAACAAAGAAGTAATGGATAGTATTTACTATGCAAAGCGTATACAAAACGCTTTAATTACTTCGGAGAAATCCATTGCGAACAGTTTAAACAGGTTGATGGAAGATAATTAGATGAAAAAGCCTTATGTATATATCATCTCATGTTTTATATCTTACTTCTGCCATTCTCAATTCACTTTGGAATATATACAATAATAAAACGCAAGCAGATACTAACCACTTGAATGTTATTGATGCTATTTCATGGTTTTATAAAGGAGACAACCCCGATACTTCTATTATTCTGGCAGAACAGGAATTGAAACTGGCTAACACAATTCCCATACAAGCAACGAATTTTTTTAGTAACTTGGTTCGATACTACCATGAAAACATTCCTGTTAATTCTTAAAATACTGGTATGTCTCTATATTATTCTTTGCGTAGTGGTGTATTTTTTTCAAGAGAAGGTGATTTTTGTTCCTGATAAGTTGGGCAAAAACTACAAATTCAGTTTTACACAATCATTTGAAGAAATTAATATAAAGACTCACCCCAGAGTTGAAGATTTCGCACCATTAATTCTCTTAATTCGGCTCCGGAGCAATTTTCACCAACGAAAAATAAGTACCGCAAATGTCTCGGTCTTGAGGAAATGTGATATTGGTGAGTTGTTGACATTAGTGTTTAAAATTCAATATTTTTCATTTAGTTTTTTTCCTGTATCCCTTCTAAAATTTCTTTAAGGACCGCTATGGCGCTGGTAATTTCATTATCCGTTCCGGTCACCATTAATTCAGCTATTTTACTTTTCTCAGGATTATCAATCTCTCTTTGGATAATTGAAGTGATTCTTTCTTCAACATCTTTTGATCTTGCGAAGATGCTTTTCATTTGCCGACCTAAAACCCTTGCAGCTATAAGTGAAGTGTCTCGATCATCCTCAAAAAGATCATTATGTAACTCATATATATTATCGGTTTCTATATCGAAGTAATATTTTAATATCAGTGTAATGTCTTTTATATCGTTTTGCCTTACTTCCGGTCGGTCATCATAAGCGATAAGTTTGAGTATTACAATTCCGGGAAGCGTACATACTTTAAAGACCTGGTCGTTTTCAAATTCAACTTCATCTGTTCCGTTTTCATAAACCTCCCTGAAGCCGTTTACAGCTATTTGAGTTAAGCCTTTGCCTTCCAACATTACTTTTCCTTCGACTTCTATTTCGCCAAAGGGCAAAAGATCTACTTCTGACCCTTCTGGGCTAAAAATGACAAATTGATTTTGACTTGAGGTTTGGAAACCTTCCTTCTCGCATAAATATTTTCTCAACTTTTCGTAGTTTTCTTTAGAGGGGATGTACACTGCAAAATCCACATCCTTTGTTCCTAACGGCCTCACGCCATGATGCGCAAACCACGTGTCCCTTGCAATAGCGCCCACGAGGTAGAAGTCAATTTCCAACGCATTAAAACCTCTTTCTAAGGCTTTAAACAATGGCTTTAATCCTTCCTGTCTTAATGATTCAAAGTTTATTTTGTAGGACATCGTTATAAATTTTTTGTGCTGTTTCTATATTTCTTGGATCACCTGTATTCATTAAGTCTGCATAGGCTAATATTGGTGGGGCTATATTCGTTTCATCATTAGCTTCCCAAAACTTTTTATATACTTGAATATTTCCTTTTGGATCAGGGATTAAGCGATAATTTTTAATGAGTTCGGTTCGGGTTTCTTCAGTATAAATAGTTAATTCGCCTGGCTTCAGATAGTTTGTAAGAATATCACCAGCTGGCTCGCCCCCCCAGATAGTATTGCGATTTTTAAATTGTAACTGTTTCCATTTTATATACTCTTCATCTTTTAGAAATTTAAAGCGACCTATGAATAAGGTAGGTTTTAAGCGCTCCTGATAAGCAATCATCCATTTTTCAAGAAGCTCTTTTTTATTTATGAGTTTATATTTTGTCTTATTTAATTTAATCAGGTAACCATCTTCCTTTAATCCGTTAATTACGTAGTTGATATTGCCTAATCCTACATGCGTAATGTTAGCCAGTTCTCTGTATGTTTGATTTACGTTTTCGTCATCAAGTAAAAAATGAAATATGACCCTTAAACCTGTTTTGGTAAAAGCACGATTTATTTTTTCCTTTTCTGCTGTAAGTTCCTTATTTGTATCAATCCACAGAAAGATCTTTTCTTTTTTAAACCATATATTTCCATTTCCTTCTATATAAGGTATTTGATTATTACGAAGTTCTTCTTTGATCTTAGGGAAAATTCTTTCAGCAACAAG
>CAJCJB010000311.1 GCA_903970545.1 Candidatus Saccharimonadota bacterium
ACAAAAATAGAAGTTGCCCGCCGCAAAAAAGATGAGTTTGTAGAAGCCCTTAGAAGGGTTGCACCTTAGTTTTGCACCACTCGCTTTTATTACTTAATTTCAGTCAGTTTTTACTATGCATAAAGTAATCTGTCTTCTATGTATTCTTTTCTTGGGTCTGAATATATTCTCGCAAGAGAAAGGGTATTTGGAGTTTGATGGGCGTTGTGTTAAAAACCACCAGCCACTTAAAGGTGCCAATGTATCGGTATACAAAGGCAGTATAAAGGTTACCGAACTAACCACAGGCAAAAACGGCAAGTATCAGTTTTTCTTAGATTTTGGCGTAGATTATAAAGTTACTTTTTCCTATCCTGGCTCTGCCGATATGTATCTGATGATATATGCATCTAAGTGTTCGGCTGATAAAAGTATTTTCCCTATTTACGAAGGAGAAGTACCCTTTTTTGAATACAACAACCCAAGTATTAATTACGGAAATTTTAAAAACCCTTTCTCTAAAATAAATTACGATGGCAAAAAGATGTTTAGAGATGATGAAGCGTACGGGCAGGACTTTTTAGAGAAACTATATGTAGACCCCGAAGAGATAAAGAAACGGGATATGCAGTTGGCTGCCGAAAAGGAAAAGAAAGAACTGGAGGCTAAATTAAAACTGGAGGCAGAGAAAAAGCGTGATGCCGAAGAAAAAGAAAGACAACAGCAATTAGCTAATGCGCAAAAGCAGGCGCAGGATGAGGCTGACAGGATAAAAAAACTTGCTGATGAAAAAGCCCGTGCCGAGAAAAACAAAAACGATTCCAAGAATCAAATTGCTATACAAGAAACTGAATCAAAACAAACGATGGCATCAGAAGAGGTACAGCTGACCATTGATAAAGAAAAACGAAACATAAAGGAAAAGCAAAACAAAGCCATTAGAGCTACTTACGAAAGCGATTTACTTAAAATTGTTGCTACCAATGAGCGTACAGAAAAGGAATCTCAATTCAAAAAAGATAAGAATAAATCTCAAACTGCCGAAGTAATAGAAACACTTAAAAAAGAAGCAGAAGTAAAAGCCAAAAGCGAACAGGTTATGTTTGACTCTAAGGTGCGTAACAAGCAAGCGGTTTTAAACAGTGGTATTAAAAACAAAGAGATGCTTACGCTTATCAGACAGACTGCTTTTAACGAAAGAGATATCAGATACTCTTTAATTAAAAAATTCCCTGAAGTAAAAAGTTACAAGCCTGCAGGAATTGTAGGCATAAGCTCGGATGTAGAAAAAGGAACGTTTAAAACTACTTATACCTATAATATCTCTAACGGAGATACTAAAACTATCTACCGAAGAGAGAGCTTTACCTGGGGGTTGAACTATTATTACAAGAACGATAAAGAAATTGATGAACAGAGTTATTTAACTGAATTATCTCAATATAATATACGGTAATATGCGTAGAAAAATAATTTTACTAGGAATGGTTCTCCTTAGCATTTTAGTAAATGCACAAACCACCAGTTTTATTAATTATGGTATGGATCAAGGCTTGGTGCAAAACCAAATACAAAGCATTACACAGGATAACGACGGGAATCTTTTTGTAGGAACTATTGCAGGACTTTCTAAATATAATGGTACTCAATGGACATCGTATACCAAAGCTACTAATCTTGCCGAAGACTGGATTACCTGTTCGTTTAAAGATAAGGATGGTAATATCTGGTTCGGGCATTGGGCTGGAGGGGTAACACGTTTTAATATAAATACCCAACAATTAGAAAATCTTAATCTGGAAGAATATACCAAACTTAAAACCATACGTGCCATTATACAAGATTTTACCGGTAAATTATGGATTGCCACAGAAGGTGCGGGCGTATTTATTTTTGATGCAGAGAGTAAAAAGATGTTTACTCTTTCAAACAAAGATGGCCTTTCCAGTAACACCGTATATGATATTTGTTCGGATGCCAATAAAAATATGTGGATGGCAACCGATTCAGGGATTACGGTTGTTAACTTAAATAATTCAGTTACCAGTCCTGTTTCTTATACCCGTATCACAAAAACAAATGGCTTGTTCAGTAAAAATATTACAGCTATAAAATTAACTTCTTCCAATGTTTTGGTAATAGGTTCTGCCGATGCAGGGGTTGCTATGGTAGCAGTATCGGGTAATGTAAAAGATTGGAGTTCTTATATCGTGAAGAATCAGATTGTATTTGGTGAATCATCCGGGTTAAAATCAACTTTTACCAAAACTATTTACGAAGACAATAAAAAAACTATTTGGATAGGAACCATTGGGGGAGGGGTTTCTATTTTCAACACACAAAAGAATTTGTTTACCGAAAATGCTATAAGGAATGGTTTTTTCAAAACATATAGCACACGACAAGGTTTAAATTATTTTAATGTAAATGCTATTTATCAGGATAGAGAAAACAGCATTTGGATAGGAACTGATTTGGGGCTTAACCAATATCGCGGAGATTTTATGCAAACCTTTGATGAAGCCGATAACCTGCCTAACAACATAGTATGGAGTGTATTTGCCGATAATGAAAATAATATCTGGATGGGTACTAATAATGGCTTATCTAAAATGACATTCAGTTATGAGAGAGACGGGAAAATAGAGAACCACCAACTAACACAATATAACGAAAAACAAGGGTTAACATCCAATGTAATACTTTCTTCTTTTCAGGATAGCAAAGGCAATATGTGGTTTGGTAGTGCTTTTAGCGGTGTATGTATGTTACCTAAAGGTGCGGATAAATTTAAAAACTACGGCGTAAAAGATGGTTTGGCAAACGAAATGGTATATACCATTGCCGAAGATAAAACAGGGAACTTATGGTTTGGAACCAAAGCCGGTGCTACCCGTTTTAATCCCAATACAAATGAACTTAGAAACTTTACAGAAGCTGATGGCTTAGGCGGTAACCATATTTACCGCATATTTAAAGATAGCAAAGGCTTATTGTGGATTGGTGCTTTGGGAGGAAACCTTTGTGTATATGATGGTGCAACCTTTAAGAAGTTTACCGAAGATGATGGCTTAAAACAAAAGTTTATTCTTTGCATCAACGAAGACAAAACCAGCAACCTATGGTTTGGTTGTTATGGTGGTGGTTTATTTAAGTATGATGGGAAGAAATTTACGAACTATAATAAGGAGCAGGGTTTAAAAACAGAATCACCTTTTTCTATTACCATTGATAATGATAATAATGTATGGATTGGAGATAACAGGGGCATAGAGAAGTTTGATGTAAAGCAAAATAAGTTTTACCATTACGGAAAGAACGAAGGGTTTAATGGTGTAGAGTGTAACCCCAATGCTGCCTGCACAGATAGAAAAGGAAACCTTTGGTTTGGAAGCATTATGGGCGCTGTTCGTTTTAATCCGAAAGAAGAAACGCCTAATATCTTAGCTCCTATTACAAAAGTTACCGGTATTAAAATTCAATTGCAGGATGCACCTTTTCCTGCTGATAATATTTTTACTTACAAGCAAAATAATATCACGTTTAAGTTTATTGGCGTTAGTTTAACTTCTCCCGATAAAATAAGATATGAGTACACGCTTGAAGGGTTTGATCATGGTTGGATACCTGCTAAAGCTTTGCAGGAAGCTGTTTATACTAACTTACCTGCCGGTGATTATACTTTTAAAGTAAGAACCTATAACAACAACAATGTGTGCAGCGAAGCAAGCTCCTATACGTTTAAAGTAAAACCACCTTTTTGGCAAACCGCTTTGTTTTATTTGTTAATGGCTCTTGTTTTGGTATTTGCTGTGTTTGTGTTCGATAGAGTGAGAACCCGCAATTTAAAAATTGCCAATGCATTATTAGAGAACAAAGTAAAAGAACGCACCGAACAATTAGCTATAAAGAATGCAGAGCTTGCCGAGAAGAACAAAAACATTACCGATTCTATTCGTTATGCCAAATACATACAGGATGCTATGTTGCCTAAAGAAGAAATGCTGAAGAAATACTTACGCAACTACTTTATTCTGTTTAAACCTAAAGATATCGTTAGCGGAGATTTCTACTGGTTTAAGCAACACGGCAATCATATATACATAGCTGCTGTAGATTGTACAGGGCACGGTGTTCCGGGAGCATTTTTAAGTATTGAAGCGAGCAATTTATTAAATACATCTTTCAATGCAGATGATAACAAATCGCCTGCGGCTATTTTAAACAGGTTGGATAAGTTGGTAGAACAATCTTTACATAATAAGGTAAACGATATTGAAATTAAAGACGGAATGGATTTATCCATCTGTAAAATAGATTTTAATACCCATACGGTTGAATATGCCGGAGCCTTTAACTCTGTTTATTTAGTACGCGATAATAAGCTGATTGAGTATGATGCCGATAACATATATATTGGTAATAATGATGCTAATGTTTTATATACCAACCATACATTTAAGATAGAGAAAGACGATGTTATTTATATGTTTAGTGATGGCTTTGCCGACCAGTTTGGTGGAGATAAGGGCAAGAAATATAAATACCGTCAGTTACAACAGTTATTAGTTAAGAACAATAACAGACCAATGGAGGCTCAACAAGAAGCTCTTGAACATGAGTTTGAACACTGGCGGGGTAATTTAGAGCAGGTAGATGATGTAATGGTTATAGGAATAAAAATAGGATAACCAGCCTTAAAAATCTAATTCTTTTATTGAGGAATGTTTAATTCCTTAATGATGTTGGTTGCGCCTCCTACTTTATCAATAACAAAAAGCACATAGCGAACATCTACACAAATAGTACGGTTAAGATCTTTATCAAAAGCTATTTTATGGCTAAGTGCCTCATAGTTGCCGTCAAACGCCAAGCCTATCAATTCTCCTTTTCCATTAATAACAGGCGAACCTGAGTTACCTCCTGTAATATCATTGGTAGTAATGAAAGAAACAACCAAATCATTATGGGTTTTATCTATGTAAGGACCAAAATCTCTTTTGCGTGCCACATCTACAAAGTTCTTAGGCAAATCAAAATCAATATCGCCGGGTACGTATTTTTCTAATACACCCTTCATCGTACAAACACTTGCCAGATTAAGTCCATCACGGGGGTTATAAGGTTTTACGGCTCCGTAACTAACACGCATGGTAAAGTTGGCATCAGGATACATTTTTTTAGGATCGTTAATAGCTAATACTCCTTTTAAATAGAATTTGCCCAACCAAGTAGTTTGCGTTTGAAAATCGGTAAAGGATTTTACAAAATTGGCTGCGTAATACGACTGAAAAGAACTAGCCGTAAAGAAAGCCAAATCTTTATGCAGGGTTGCAGTATCAGGTTTTGAAATAAAGTTACTCCATTTAGTTGCATCCAGCATTAAAGTATTAGCAAATACATCTGTAGAGTAGGATTCGAAAGTATGTACGTTGTTTAAATCTCCATATTTGCTTTTAAGCCAGTTGTAAAATGCTTTTGGCATTTGGTCTTGCTGAATATCGTTATAGAACATATTGGTTACAGCAGCCAAAATGTTTTTATCAGAAGCTATGTTCTCATCTTTCATAAACGTATCATGCGCTTTTTTTGCGGCTTCAATAGCTTTGCTAATTTCATCGGGAGTAGCATCTTTTTTGCAAAGTACTTTATCTAAAGCGCCCATATCCGAAGAGAATTTAATAAGCGGAGAACCTAATATACCCTCGTTTAAATACACGCGCCACTTGGCATAAGGAGTCCAAGCTTCGTAAGCTTTACGGTAATCCTGAAAAATGTTTTCATACTCAGGTTTGCCTTTAGCCCAGTTTAAGAAATCACCTTCGGCTTTTTGTTTTTGTCCGTACACATCGTACTTAATTAATTGCTTGCTTTCACCATCAAAAAACTTCCAGTAATTTGCTATGCTTGCATAAGAAGAAGCCAGTTGCAATTTAACGCCGGCATCTTTCAGCATTTGCTCTTTCATTAGTTTTAAACGCACATCACGCAGGTTTACTAATGAAGGGTTTTCTACCTCTACTTTTAGCTTCACACCAAAAGAAGTTTCGTAACGGTTTGTTCCGCCGGGGTATCCATAAATCATACTAAAGTCGCCATCTTTAATACCTTTGATAGACACAGGTAAGAAATGTTTTGGTACGTAGGGGATGTTATCTGCAGCATAATCTGCAGGTTTGCCATCTTTACTCATATACACACGGAACACCGAGAAATCGCAGGTATGACGAGGCCACTCCCAGTTATCAATATCTCCACCAAATTTACCCACGCTTTCTGAAGGAGCTCCCACCAAACGAACATCTTTATAACGCTGATAAACAAAAAGCAGGAACTGGTTGTTTTTAAAGAAAGGAGCTACACGCGCTTCGAGGGTAGTACCTTCAGTAGCTTTTTTGCCTAAGTCGGCAAGTATGTCGTTTAGCTTGACAAGGTATTCTGATTCTTTTAAATCTTTGGTCAGAGCATTTACTTTATCAGTATAGTCTTCAATGCGAACTAAGAATTGGACACTTAGATTCTCGCTTGGAATTTCTTCTGCTTTGGATTTAGACCAAAAGCCATCCCTCAAATAGTTATGCTCTACCGAACTTGCTTTAGAAATTGCTTCGTAACCGCAATGGTGGTTAGTAAAAACCAAACCCTGATTACTTACCAGCTCTCCGGTGCAACCACGACCAAAAATTACAATGGCATCTTTTATGCTGGGTTTATTAATATCGTATAGTTGTGCTGCGCTAAGCTTAAGCCCTTTCTTTACCATATCATCGTACACCTGCTGACCAAGCAACATGGGAAGCCACATACCTTCGTCGGCTTTAACGGTCACATTAAATAAAAAGCTTACAATAAGCGCAAGAGTAATTTTATTCTTTATCATAGATTTTTGGTTTAACGGCGACAAATTTAACAAAAGACTTGTAAGACAAGCATCCACTCAAACCTAAAAACGACCAATGGTAAAAAAGAGGAGTTAAGTGGGGATGTATTATACATTTTTTGTTGTTAGTATGGGAACTTACAGTAGACGGTGGTTATTTTTAGTAATTTAGACACTTAATTTGTTGTGTAATGGAAAGTATCAGACAAAGTAAAGTAGGTAAATTAATTCAGAAAGAACTTGCTGAAATATTCAGAAGTGAAACAAAAAACCTTTTTGGCGGTGCATTTATAACAGTTACTGTGGTGCGCCTTACTCCCGATATGGGGTTGGCAAAGGTGTACTTAAGCATTATGGATAAGAACAAAGAAAATATCCTGAAGAACGTTACGCTGCATGTAAAAGAAATCCGCAAACGTTTGGGCAATATGGTTGGTAAGCAATTGCGCATTACCCCCGAGCTTGCTTTTTATATTGATGATTCGCTTGATTATGCAATGAAAATAGAAGAACTTCTTAAAAAATAATTCTTGAACGTTGCTCTTTATATAGCGCGCAGGTATTTTGTTGCAAAAAAATCTACCAATGCCATAACCATTATCAGTTGGATTTCTGTATTGGCAATTGCCGTTGGAACAAGTGCTTTAATTATTATCCTTTCTGGCATGAATGGCTTAACTGGACTTGTGCAAACACTTTACAATTCTTTTAATCCGGATATTAAAATTACTGCCGTAAGTGGAAAGGTATTTACTGCCGATGATAACCTAATATTGCAACTGAAAAATATAAATGGTGTTGCTTATATCAGCAGAACGCTGGATGATAATATGCTGCTTAAATATAACGATCAATTACAAATTACACATATAAAAGGAGTAGATGAAAACTTTACTGCTATTACCCGTTTTGATACGCTTGTATCAGAAGGGAATTTTATCTCTGCACAAAAGCAATCACACGACCTTGTGTTGGGCAAAGGTGTTGCATATAGGTTGGGTGTGGGGTTAAATACAAATTTTACACCTGTTTGTATTTATTGCCCGAAGCGGGGAAATAACAGTTCAAGCATAAATCCTGAAGATGCTTTTAATGAAGAAAAATGTTATCCGTCAGGGTTCTTTACCATTAATGATGATTTTGATTTTACCTATGGCTTAATCTCTTACGAGGTTGCGCAAGATTTATTGCAATATCCTCTCAATAGCGTGAGTGCTCTAGAAATAGCTTTGAAACATAATACAGATGCAGACGCAATAAAAAAGGAAATTCAAAAAACTATAGGAGATAAGTTTATCATTAAGAATAAGTATGAGCAGAATGATGTGCTGTTTAAAACCCTAAAAACAGAAAAACTCTGGACGTTCATCATCCTTACTTTTGTATTACTTATTGCTACTTTTAATATTATTGGGGCGCTAACCATGCTTATTATCGAAAAGAAGAAAGATGTAAAAACCCTATCGGCTATGGGTGCTGATGTTAACCTGATAAGAAAAATATTTATGACAGAAGGGTTAACGATAATTTTTATAGGTTCTTTTATTGGCATTTTGTTAGGCTATGTTTTGTGTTTGTTGCAACAACACTACGGTTTTGTAACCTTTGAAGAGGGCTATATTGTAGATGTATACCCGGTTGAAGTGCGCTTTAGCGATTTTGTTTTAATTATGGCTACCGTACTTGGTGCCGGTTTAATTGCAGCTATTTACCCTGTGAGAGTTTTTACTAAGCAGAATCTTTTATTGCAGGATTAATTATTCTAGCTTTTCTTTCACTTCATCCACAATTCTAAGTACAGCAGGGCATACTAAAGTGTTCTTGTAGGTTAAATCTAAAATCTGATACATGTTCTTTCGGTTGGTATGCGGGTATTCCCGGCAGGCAGTTGGGCGGTCTTCATATACGCTGCAATAATTATCGGCTCCTAAAAACGGACAAGGGGCTTGCTTCAATACATAATCCTTATCCTCGTCAATCTTTAAATATGTTTCTATAAACTCAAATGGTTTCATACGCAGGCGTTTAGCCATGCGCTCAATATCTTTCTGGTAAAAAATAGGACTGGTGGTTTTACAGCAATTAGCACAAGTAAGGCAATCTATTTCTTCAAAAACCTCTTCGTGTGCAGTATGAAACAAATCATCCAAATTGCGGATTTTCTTCTGCTTTATTTTCTTGAAGAAAGCTTTGTTGGATGTACTTTGCAATTTAGATTTCTTGGAGAATAAATCTAAATCCATTTGGTTCATTGTTTTTATACTTTTTTGGCTTCGCCGAATGCTAAAGCATTTATTTTTTCACGATAACAAACACGTCTTCGTTATCTTTTTTCATTAGGTATGTTTCGCGGGCAAACTTCTCTAAACTCTTCTGGTTGGTGTTTAGCTCTTCAATTGCCTGATTGTTAGAAGTGATTTCATGCAGGTAATAATCGCGCTCTTTCTCTAACTTTAAAACCTGTTCCTTTAAATCATATTGGGTAAAAATATCATTCCTGTCAAAGAAGATAAGCCACACCGCCAAACCTATAACTGTAAGTAGGTATTTGTTTGTGATAACTTTAAATATTTTCTTAAAGAGAACCATATACCACAAAGATATGTACTAAGGATCTGTTTAGGGAATTAAAACTATCTGTTTATTAAAAATGATTTGTTAAAAACCAAAAATGTTATTTAGAGGCACGCAATCTGCTTTTTTGAGATGAGATTGCTTCACTACGTTCGCAATGACTTACTATTTTGAGTAAAAATGCAGTTTAACTTCCGTATTTTGATAAGCAACCAAACTATCAATAGCAGCATCTATTTTTTGTATCCAGCTTTGTTGTTCGTCATGTGCCATCGAGTAATCGGTATCTTCATCATATTTATCCTGATAGGCATCCATATCCTTATCTATAAGTGCATGTAAAGAATCAAGTTTTTGCTGTGCATCTTTCTCATCCTTCACTTTTATTTCACTTAATTGCTTTCTAAACTTCCTTACATAAAGCTCCACAATATCAAAATGCCTTTGTTCATGTGCCAATAAGGCATCATCCAAATAATTACCCTTCCACGAATCTTTAGGGTAAAAAACAGCTTTAACACTTGCCATGATGTTTTTATCAGCATTTACATAAATTTTTCGGTACATACTATATACGGTAGAAGCAGCGGCAAAACGTTTTTGCTTTTTCCCTTTGTAATCATTCCATGTAAGGCGACGACTCTTTTGCCAAATCATTTTTTCTTCTGTGCCATCATCTTGCATGAAGGATGTGTTTGAACAACTAACCAGTATAAGAAAGGAAATATAAAGGCGCATCTCGTTTTATTTCTTTCTGATTAAGGTAATACCATCTCTAAGGGGAAGCATTACTTTCTCTACCCGGGTATCTTTCGCTATTTTTTCATTAAAAGCTTGCAGGGCAAGGGTATCTTTATCATTGTTGGCAGTTAAATCAAGTATTTTACCGCTCCACAAAACATTATCTGCCATAATTACTCCTCCCTTATTCAGTTTATCAAAGACCAAATCGTAATACAAGGCGTAATTGCTTTTATCAGCATCTATAAAAACCAAATCTATACCGTTGGGCAATTGCGGAATAAGTGCTACAGCGTTATCTAACTTGAAATCTATCTTGTCTTTGTATATCGATTTATCAAAGAAGATTTTAGCCAAAAAGGCTGTTTCGGGGTTCTTATCTATAGTAATTAACTTACCTTTTTCTGTTAAGCCTTTGGCAAGGGATAATGCCGAATAGCCTGTAAAAGTGCCTATCTCCAAAATATAATTTGGTTTAATAAACTGAGAAATAAACGAGAGGAAAGCTCCCTGTAAATGACCACTAAGCATGCGGGGTTGTGTGGTTTTTAAATGTGTTTGGCGGTTAAGTTCGTTAAGCAACTCATCCTCGACATCGCTGTGTTGCAGGCAATAGATGTTTAATTCTTCTGGTATAAATTCCATATTACAAAAGTAGTATTTCTGAATTATAAATTATCTTTGCACATGTCGGAAGGAAAACTAATTATATTTTCTGCCCCCTCGGGCTCAGGCAAAACAACACTTGTAAGGCATTTACTATCGGTAATGCCCGATAGACTCCAATTTTCCATTTCAGCTACCAGCAGGGCTAAACGTGGCACCGAAGAGCATGGAAAGGATTACCTTTATTTAACTTTAGAAGAGTTCAAGCTAAAGATAAAAAATGGCGATTTTTTAGAGTGGGAAGAGGTTTATCCCGGCACCTATTACGGTACGCTGAAGAGTGAAGTAGAGCGTATTTGGGCATTGGGCAAGAATGTTATTTTTGATATTGATGTGCAAGGAGGTTTAAACTTAAAACACTATTTTAAGAAACAAGCTTTAGCAGTTTTTGTAATGCCGCCTTCTATTAAGATATTGGAAGAGCGTTTAAACTCTCGCCAGACGGATAGTCCCGAAAGTATTGCCCTACGTGTAGAAAAAGCAGAGAAAGAACTACAAACTGCCAAGCTTTTTGATTGTTTTATTTTAAACGAACACTTAGAAACTGCCTGCAAAGAAGCTGAAAGGGTTGTGGGAGATTTTTTGAGGAAGTAATTTGTCATTGTAAACAAAATAAATTGTAGCGCGGTAATCTCAAATTGTAAAACAATTACTTCTTTTTATTTTACTAGAAAGATACTGATTACCAAATGCCTTTGGCTAAAGATTACTATTAGGGTTCTTTTTCTTAAAGAAGTCAGCAGCATAAACAAAATCCAGCAACTCTCGGTTACTTGCAGTTAAGATAGTAGTTTTATCACCTTCCCACCACTTTTTACCTTTATATAAAAACATTACATTCTCACCTATTTGTATAACGGAGTTCATATCATGAGTAATGACAACTGTAGTCATGTTAAAATCCACGGTAAGCTCGTGTATTAGTTCATCAATAACGATAGATGTTTTGGGGTCTAAGCCTGAGTTTGGCTCATCGCAAAATAAATACTTGGGATTACTTGCAATGGCTCTTGCCAAGGCGGCACGTTTCTTCATGCCACCACTAAGCTCAGCAGGATAAAGGCTGTTTACGTTTACTAAGCGTACCTTTTCTAAACAAAAATTTACACGATCAATAATTTCATGTTCGGTAAAATTAGTAAACATACGCAACGGAAAGGCAATATTTTCTTCAACCGACATGCTATCAAACAAAGCCCCTCCCTGAAAAAGCATGCCTATATCTTTCCTGAAATTTTGTCTTTCCTTTTCGTTCAGGTCATTAAAAACTGTTTTATCGTAAATGATTTGTCCACTATCAATGGAATGCAAACCCACCATCATTTTTAAGATAGTTGTTTTGCCCGAGCCGCTTTCACCAATAATCAAGTTGGTTCTTCCGGCTTGTAAAACAAAAGATACATCGTCAATTACTTTACGCCCGCCAAATGATTTAGATATATTTTTAATCTCAATCAAGTAAAGAAGATTTGAGTGATTAAAAAGTTAGCCAACAATATAAGTATACTGGCATAAACAACGGCCTTGGTACTTGATCTACCTACTTCTAAGGCCCCACCTTCGGTATAATAACCCTGATAAGCAGCTATAGATGTTAGGATAAATGCAAACACAGCTGTTTTAAAAAAGGCGTAAGTCAACTTCCATGGCATAAAGAACGATTGAATACCAAAAATGTATTGGTAAGATGTACAGGCGCCTGTTGCAACACCCATAACATAACCTCCTAAAATACCCAAGAACATACTGATGGCAATTAAAAACGGATTGATGAACACACCCGCTAATACTTTAGGCATAATTAAAAAAGAAGCTGAGTTAACGCCCATAATTTCAAGTGCATCTATTTGCTCAGTTATGCGCATGGTGCCAATTTCAGAAGCGATATTGGAGCCTACCTTACCCGCAAGTATAAGGCTTATAATAGTGGGTGAAAACTCAAGCACCATAGAATCGCGGGTAGTATA
>CAJCJB010000312.1 GCA_903970545.1 Candidatus Saccharimonadota bacterium
TACGTCTTATTAGTGACATATTTATAGACCCCTGTAATAAAATACCATGAACTATCTGCACAAATACTTGAATCACTGCAAGCATCGCCATTAGCCCCTGCTGCCACATAGAACGAAATATGTTTGGATAAATTACAATAGCTGGATCCGGTATTGTCAGCAAAAAACATATATCCACTCCAGCTTCCATAAGTATTCTTACAAACAGGTATTGCATTTACATTACCAGAATAAGTTTTCATCCAAAATGCAAATGTAAAATCGCTTGCGTTACCCATATCTACCGTTGTAGAATTAGGAACTAAAATATAACTGCTTGTACCATTAAACTTATATGCCTGATTACAATTACCAAACCTGTCGGTGGTTAAAGTTGCCCCATAAACAGTACCATTATTTCCGTTCCCACTGGAATCATTTGCGTTTCCATGAAAAGGCCAATAAGCAGTAAGACTGCTTGTAGGTATTTGAGCTAATAAAAAGTTTGATATACAAACCACTGTTAAAATTGTAGTTATTTTTTTCATAATTTTTAATTTGAATTCAAAACTAAAGTGTTTAAATAATAAAAACAGGGCATTTTAGTGTGCGGTATACCTTTTTGAGAGAACCGTATGCTTTTTTGAGGAAACCGTAATAGAAGAAATAGAAAAGCAGCAGATATTCTTTATCTTTCGGTTAAAATAGCCAGTAATTCATGGCGCTTTTCTCGAGATACAATAACCTGTTTATTATCGGTCATTACAACATAACCACCTTCTGTTTTAACGAATCTGTCAATATGGTTAATGTTTACAATAGTTGTTTTATGAGTTCTGAAAAAAATATCCGGGCTTAATATATTCTCATAGTCTTTAAGTGTTTTGCTAGAAAGTATTTTTCTGCCATCAACCAAAACTACGTTAGTGTAATTATTGTCGGCTTCAAGACGAACAATTTTTTGCGGGTCTAAATAAACAGTTTCATTCTGGCTGTTAATTACAATCCTTTTTATGTTTTGGTTATAATTTATTTTTTCAAGGAATTTAGTAATACTAAGGTCTTCCTTTCCGGTATCTACCTTTTCTTTAAGTTTCTTTACTGCTGCGATTAAATCTTCTACGGCAATAGGCTTTAATAAGTAATCTACCGTATTATATTTAAAAGCTTTTAAAGCATAATTATCATAAGCCGTTGTAAATATTACCTGAAACGAAAGATGTTTAAGTTGCTCCAACAACTCAAAACCTGTCATGCCGGGCATCTCTATATCGAGAAATACCACATCAGGGTTAAGTTTTTTAATTAATTCTATGCCATTTTCAGGATCCGTTTCACTGCCAATAATCTCTATATCTCTGCAATTCTTATTAATAAGCTTTTGCAAAAATTTAACACCATTTATTTCATCATCAATTATTATTGCCTTCAACATAAACTGACTATTTAGAGTAATGTAAAATAAATTAAAAAATTAATGATCACCGTATATACTATTCAAGATTGCTGTTTTTAATTATTGGCAAGTATAAAACAATTTTAATGCCTTCGCTATTGCCGTTATTGTCTGTTTTATCAATTATATTTAAACTAAAATCTGTTCCTAAATTTTTATTCATCAGTTTTAATCGTTGCTGTATAAAATTGATAGCGAAGGATTTTTTGCCAAAATTTTGTATTTTACTTTTCCTTCCCACACCATTGTCATCTATTATACAGCATATTTTATCTTTAGTAATCAATTGAAAATTTACAGATAATTTTTTATCTCCCTTTTTCTTAGGCAGTAACCCATGCCAAATAGCGTTTTCAACAAAAGGCTGTATCAGGAAATGAGGTATGAAAGTAGTTATAGTGTTTATTTCTTTATCAATTTTTATGCTGTAGTTAAAAACATGATTAAACCGTAAAGATTCAATTTCCAAATAACGATTAAGAATATCAACTTCATCAGCCAAACTAAGGCTATCTTTAGTAGTATTCTCTAATAGTTTACGCATTAATTTTGAGAAATGCGACATATAATACTGAGCCTTCTCTTTTTCATCCAAATCATATAATTGTTGAATGGAGTTTAATGAATTGAAAATAAAATGTGGATTCATCTGACTTTTAATCAGTTTTGTTTCCATTTCGTATAACTTGCTTTTTAGCTTAAATTTTTCTTCTTCTCTTTTTAATTTTCGCCTGTTGTTTAATACTAAAAAATAAGCCACCAAAAATACTAATCCACCTATACCTGCATATAATAGTATATTATCTAAAATTAACTTAGCCCTGTTGGGGTTAGGTGCTTCATACAATTCTTTTACTTCATTTATATTTAAAGCCTTATGGAATATTTGTATATCATCAAAAGTGCCTTCAGACCATCTGTCGTTTTTTTTATTGGCTGTATTTCCAATAACAACTGAATCTGTTTGCAAGAAAATTGTTTCAAAACCTTTCGGGGTTTTTTGTTGCAGGCTTCCATTTACATAAAAGGCAAAGAAATTATTATCGTAAGTCATTACTAAATGATACCATTTGCCAAATGTTGTTGGTTCGTTAGATAATATAAAAGTCTCTTTAGTAGAATCTTTAGTAGAACAAGATAAAAAGCGCTTAGCATAACCGTCGTAAGTCATACAATACGCTATGTTAAAATCATATCCAGGACCATTTTTAACGTTTATTATAGGGTTGCAATCATATCCTTTACCTGTATAAACCCTTCTGTCTAAGTTTACCCATAAGGATATAGTTCCTGCTTTTGGTTTAAGAAGATTAGAGGTGCCTAAGTTTAAATAACTCATGGCATCACCGTGCAGGTATATTGCAGATTGTTTATTGCCAAATCTGTCATCGGCTAAAGAAACACCAACAGGTTTAATAATAATCTTATCGTCTACCTCTTTTATCTGATGGTCGTTAAAATTAAAATTCAACACATAGTTTGTATCTGTTTGAGAAAAGGAAAGAAAAGACAAACCAAAATTAAACAGGGGAATTAAAAAGATGTATGTCTTTTTCATGGCACTAACTATACTCAATTTGAGCCAAATCTACAAAATGTATAGTTGATAAAATTTTGCCTAAAATCCACCTCTCCATTTCCAAACCCACCTTAACATCTTCGGAAGGTGATATAATGCCTTTGGAAGCCATCATGATGTCTTCGCAAGATGATGTGATGGCTATGGAAGATGATATGATGGGTTGAAGCGCATAGTGATGGCTTAGCAAGCCATCATGATGGGATGAGAAGACATTGTGATGTGATGACAAGCCATTAAGATGGCTTTGGATGCCGTTATGATGAATTTGAAGCCATTATGATGGCTTCGCAACACATTAAGATGGCTTCGCAAGCTATTGTAATGGCTTCAAAAGACGTTAAGATGGCTTCAAAAACCAAAGAAACAGTCCGAAAACCCCTTGTATAAGGCTTAAAGGCTGTTTCTTTACTTTCTTTTACTGTTGTAATGGCTACGCAGTAGCAGGTAAACTGCCCGCATGCCCGGGTACTGTGACTGTACCACCAAGCTTGCCGCCCTGCCCAACTCTTAACCGTAAAGCCCGTCCCGCTAACTCGGGGAACGCCTAAGATTTATATCTTCCTCCGTAAATGGCTTTCAATCGTTGCCCAAAAACGGTAAAGCTAAAATTACTTACTACGTGCTGGCGTATAGCATCAGCATGATACGTGCTAAGGTTATTTATCAGTTGCTGCACAGCGGTCGCCAAGGCATCTATATCATCGGGGGGAATAAGCAAGCCGCAATCTTTACTTACATATTCTTTAGGGGCTGTTTGGTTGCCTACTATAACAGGCAAACCACAAGCCATAGCTTCGGCTATTACCAAACCAAAGCTCTCGTGCCTGCTGGGGAAGATAAAGAAATCAGCCAGTTGCATTTCTTTTGCGATAGCTGCCTTAGACATGCTTCCTTTAAGGTATACTTTTGATTGTAACGCACTGTTTTGTGCTATATAATTTTTTATGGGCTGCATCTCTTCTCCATCGCCAATAATGGTAAAGGTATGCAGGGGATATTGTGCAACTATTTTATGAAAGGCTTTCAGGCAACGCAAGGCTCCTTTAAAGGCATCCAGTCGACCCACAAATAAAATGTTATTAGTAATGGCTGTATTTGTTTTTAGCTGAAACAAATCGGTATCAACCGGGTTATGGGTAACAATTAGTTGCTTTGGATGTATGCCGGCAGCAAGTATCTCTTCTTTTAAATGATTACTCACCGTTAGCACCGCATTGGCTTTCTGCATGATAAAACGCGTCCAGCGCAGCTTCCAAAAACTATCAGAGGTCATGCTAAAAGGCCCCTGGTGTTCGGTAATGATAAAAGGCATCTTTAGTTTTTTAGATAAAAGGTAACTAAGTGTTCCGCTTAAAATACTTCCGTGTGCATGAATAATATCTGTATCCTTAAACTGCTTACCTAACTGATAGCCTTTTATAAACCAGATTGCGTAAGCAAATGGTTTTAAGAAAGCAGGAATTTTTTTTGAAGAAACACAATAACGATGAATGGTTGCATCATTACCTATTTCAGTATGCAAGCCCTTCTTACCAACAAGACGCATAAAGAGCACATTTGTGGTGCAGTAGTCCTTTACTGATTTCAAATAATCTAAAATAAAAATGCCCTGTACATCTCCTTCAAACTTAGGGAAGAGGTCAGGTATAACTAAGAGTTTTATTTTTTTGTCAGCACTCAAAGCTTAACTTTTCTTTTTAAACAGGTAGGTATAATCGCTTCCTAAAGATTGGTTCTTTGGGTTAGTTGCATCTCCAAAAAAATTGCGAGTTAGTTTATACTTCTTCTCATTAGAAAATAAATTAGAGAAGCCTAAAAACGATTGGTTGTAGCGATAACTCTTTATAAGCTCTAAATCGGTTGATTGCAACTTATTCTTTATAAACGAATCGGTTACTTTATTGAGTGAATATGATTGTTTGTGTATTAAGTTTTTAAGTCTTAAATACAATCTGATAAGATAACTATAAGAATGTGAAGCATCAGTATTCTGGATAATAAAGATGCCGTCGGGCTTTAGTAAAGAAACAATTTTATTAATTAACTGTTCGGGAGAATTCACGTGCGCAAGCAATCCTAAGCATATAATTAAATCGTAGGAGTTTTCAGGTAAGTTAAGTTCAAAGAAATCGGCATTGATTATTTCTGTTTTAGACAAGTAGTTTTCAGGAATATTCTTTTTTGCAATGGCAAGCATGTTGGAGGAAATATCTATCAGTGTCAGTTTTTCCGCCCTGTTTAATAAAGGAATGGATATAGCCCCGGTACCACTGGGAATATCCAATACATTGGTAAAGTTCATTCCCGAAGTAAATGTCTCTACGGTCTCTTTCCGTATCTGTAAATTGTAATCGTATGTAAGATAGAGCGCTGTGTTTTCAAAAAGCTCCTTCACCACCTTGCTCTTATCTGTCATAGCTTCTGAAAATTATTTTCTGTTAGCAATTAATTTAATGGGGTTGCCTGCATAGATACCATACTCTTCGGTTATGGTTTTGCGGGTAACCACCGAGTTAGAACCGATAAAAACACCTTTGGCAATTTTAGCGCCCATTAACACCACACAACCTGCCGAAACACCTGCATCTTCTCCTATCTCTATAGCTTCGCTCACCCCTTCCTGCTTGCGGTAATATTCGTTCCTGGCAAATTTATGGTTGCCATCACGCACACTTACATTCTCTGCCAGGGCTGCCCATTTCTTTATTTTAATTTCTTTATTACAGCTTATTAAAATATTTTGGTGAAAGAGTACGTAATCTTCTAAAATAATCTTTGCTTCTTTTGCAATTTCAAACGTATTGTTTCTGCCCAAATCAACATAGTTGCCGATAACTATATTTTTGTTTGGAAAGCCTTTGAAGTATGGAAAGCCGGAACACTTTAATCCTTTACCTACTTTACAGCCATGCAAAACAAGATATAGTTTTAAAAATCTTCCTTTCCAGCGTGAAGATACGTTACGAAACACGGCTTCTATATACGTAATCAGGTTTATCATTTGGTTCTTCCCAAATTTATTACTTTTTTAATGAATGTCTTTACGTAACATTTTATCCCCCTGATAATTACTTCACGATGATGTCCGGTTTGATGTACTTTCATAATCTTATACCCTTCTATATTGCTGGCACAAGAACCACTCATACCGCCCAGTCTAAAACAGGTTAGTACATCAGGAATATAGTGAAAAGAAAAGTTTTGCTTTAAACAACGTAACAGAAAATCATAATCAGATGAGATTTTATATTGTGTATCAAACATACCTGCTTTATCATATACGCTTTTTCGCACAAAACAGGTAGGATGAAAGATAGCAGGCATTTCATTCATTTTGCTAATATCAGGCTTTGCAGCAGATAACAACTCTCCACCTTCTGATATGTATTGCATATCTCCATAATAGATGTCGGCATGGTTTAGTTTATCAGCCTCTATTATTTTTGCAATGGTATCGGGTAAGTAGTAATCATCCGCATTTAATATCCCTATCAATTCTCCTTTAGCTAAGGATATCCCTTTGTTCATGGCAAAGTAGATCCCGTTATCGCGTTCGCTTTGCCAGTAATCTATTTTGCTTTCGTACTGTTTAATTACTTCAATAGTATTGTCGGTAGAGCCTCCATCTATTATAATATATTCAATATTTTTATAAGATTGGGTAAGAACGCTGTTAATGGTTTGATCTATGTGTTTTGCACCATTAAACACTACCGTTATAATACTTACCAAAGGCAAACCACTTTCACTTTTTTTATGTAACCCAATGCCACCTTTAAGCATGAACTTTTTCTATTTTATTGATTTGATTATTAAGTTTGTTTATAATCTCTGACCATATAAAATATGTATGTGAATGTTCTACTCTTTTCTGATATAGTTCTTTAATATTTGTTTGATTGTTAATTATACTTTGAAAGGTATTTGCCAGCGCAGTATCATCATCCGCTTTTAATGTTATTCCATACTTACCACTATCGGTAATATCTTTCATGCTCATAATACCCTCGGTACCGATAATATAGTTTCCAAAATAAAAAGCCTCTCCAATAGCATGGCAAAAAGATTCGTGCCAGGAGGTCATGCAAAATACTTTAGATTTATTATACCATTCATACAACTCAATTCTATTAGCTATTCTGCCTATAAAAGTTACTTTTTCTTTTAGAACAGGATATTCTTTACTTAATTCATTAAAATAGTTTGCAAAGCTTTCATTGATCTGACCCACAAAAACCATTCTCCAGTCTTTCATATCTATTTTTGTAAGCGCACGCAAAATCATTTCATGGTTTTTTATCGGCTCACCAATTCTGCCTAAGGAAAGAATGATATTTTCTTTTTTATCATACTCTTTTACCTTGTCTTTAAAAACCTCGACTAAAAACAAATCATTTACGCCAACGGGTAAGAAAAGAGCTTTGGATGAAACAGCAGGATACATCTTTTTCAGAAGCCTTTCCCCCTCACTATTTTCAATACATAATAAATCTACCTGCTTTAAAAACTTGCGCTCTAAATATTTAAAGAAGGCATTTTTTAGTTTGTTGGTAGAATGCTTTATAACATTTCCTTCGGCAAATGTTTCGTTATAGGCATCTAACTTTATAAGTAAAATCCCTTTAGAATTTAGCTTTTTATATAGCAATCCGTAAACAAAAGTAAATTTAGAGAAGTGATACAAATCAAGTACATCTATATGCTTTGCATTCTTTTTGATGTATTGTAAAACAGCTCTTTCCAAAAAAATAAACCTTCCTTTATTTTCTAAAAAGTTCATTTGCAAACCTTTGACTTCCTCCTCTAAATTGGGATAGCTCTCACTATTTTTATACGCAACAATGGTAGATTCATAGCCATGGTTTTTGTGCATAAAAAACGGAATCTGCCCTATATCGGTTGTTAAATGAACATTTTCGCAAATGGGGAAAATAGTTACAAAGGTTTTCTTAGCTCCCACAGAATTATAGATTATGTATAATCATTACTCTAAAAATCAAATTTACATATTCATTCTGCAATATAATGAGTTATTTTTACCCCGCATTAATGATATAATTTTATAATATCATCAAGCCCCTCATTACTGTTAAAATATTATATTTGACACAAACTAAACCATTTTATAAGCAATCTATCATTTGAAAACGTATTTAGTAGTAGGGGCTTCGGGCAGTATCGGAATTAAAACCTCAGAACTTATTAGGACAAATAACCATCGTGTAATTAAGGGTACTTCTAAAAAAATTGAAGGCAATCGAACAGATAGCTTGTATTTAGATTTAACCGATTATAATAGCATCACTAAGCTAAATGAATTTGGCACCCCGCTTGATGGAATTGTTTTTGCTGCAGGATACGAACCTAAGCAGTCTATTATTGAAATGAGTATGGAACATCAAAACAAGATGATTCAAATACATGTAACAGGTCCGTTAAACACGGTAAAAGCTTTACTGAAGAACTTAAAAGAAGATGCTGCTATTGTTTTTGTATCTTCTATTGCAGCTAATAAAGGTAGTTACGACCCTATGTATGCAACTGCCAAAGGCGCTGTTATTTCATTAAGTCGCACACTTGCTGTTGAATTAAGCAAGCATAAAATCAGGGTAAATTGCATATCACCCGGATTGGTAGAAGGTAGCCCTGTGTTTAATGGCATGACAACTGATTTCAGAGAAAAACATATTAATAATACCCTAAATAAAAGATTGGCAAAGCCTGATGATTGTGCTGCTGCCATTAACTTTTTGTTAACCCAGGAACATATCACGGGACAAGTTATTCATATTAACGGAGGACAATATTTTGGAGCTTGATAAACATGTTGTAATTATTGGCGGAGGCATATTTGGGTTAACTGCCGCTATTGTGCTGGGTGAAAAAGGGTTTAAAGTTACGGTACTCGAAAAGGGGAATGATGTGATGCAAGAGGCATCTATGGTTAACCAAAATAGAATTCATTATGGTTATCATTACCCGCGCAGTCGCGAAACCTGCGAGGAATCTTTAGCTGGATTAGCTTCTTTCCGTGCATTTTATGGCAGGGCTATCAATACCTCTTTTAAAAAGTATTATGCCATAGCAAAAAACAACTCACATATAAATGTCAAACAATTTGTTGATTTTGCCGCTTCTTTAAATTTACCATTAAACGAAGCATGGCCTGAGGATGGCATCTTAAATAAAGATTTACTGGAAGCTTGCTGGCTAACACCAGAACCCATCTTCGACTATGATGCATTAAAACAAATAGTATTATATAGGTTAGCAGCCTGCAAAAATATAGAGGTACTAAGAAACGCCAAGCCCGTCTCTTTAAAAGAAACAGGCAACAGCAAAGAAGTTACGCTGACTAATTATCCTAAAATAAGTTGTGATGTAATTATAAATGCAACCTATTCGGGGTTATCCGATGTGCTAAACGCCTTTGGCAGAGAACCTATCAATGCCAAATACCAGTTATGTGTTATGCCTATTTTAGAAATGCAAAAACCTCCTTCACCATTTGGCGTAACTATTATGGATGGTCCGTTTTGCTCTCTCATGCCAAAGGGTTTCCAAAAGGGTGCCTTTATTTTATACCACGTAGTTCATTCTGTAATACAACAACATGTGGGCAAAAAAAATATAGATTGGGAACCTATTAATGGTGGGGTAGAAATGAATATTATGGAAAAATCTGCGTACTGGTACCCTATTATTAACAACATGAAACTAATTGGAACTTGGATTACTACCCGCATCGTATTGCCCCAACAGGAAATAGACGATGCACGCCCAACCCTATTAATGAACAATGGAAATAATATATACAGCATTTTTAGCGGAAAGCTAACCACCTGCGTAGATGCAGCTAACCAAATTACCAACTTAATAAGGAAACTATAGTTTTTGGCTTTCCAGCAGTAGTGTCATACATTAAACACAAAGGTTATAATAAAGGATAAGTTTAAAAAAATATATCTGTTGCGGCTTTAGAGTTTTATCTACTATGTTATTTTTTAACCTAAGGAAAAGCTGCTTAGTTGCTCTACTCCACATCATCGCGAAGCCAATCGGCAACCTTGTTGCCAAAGCTTTCGAAGAATTTGCCACGCACTTTGCTGGAGTGGTTGGCGGGTTTCTTTTTCTCTTTTTCTTTCTCTTCGGGCTTTAATTCAACGGTAGGTTGGATGGTTTTATTTGTCTTACGCATCTCATCTTCCATCTTTTTAATGCCCATCATAACCAAACCTACTCCGGTTGAGAACATAGGATTGGTAACGTTTTCGGAGCTTTTGGCAAGGTGTTCGTTGGGTGTGCCGATACGGCAATCGATACCGGTAAAGTATTCAACCATTTGAGGCAGGTGTTTTAGCTGAGAGCCACCGCCCGTTACCACAATACCGGCAGACAGTTTCTTTTCGTAACCGCTATTTTTAATTTCGTACAATACAAAGGCAAGAATTTCTTCCATGCGGGCTTGTATGATATGCGCTAAATTCTTTACGGAGATTTCTTTATGCGGACGACCACGCAGACCGGGAATAGAGATTACTTCGTTCTCGTGATTTTCGATAGCTAAAGCCGAACCGAATTTTGTTTTTAATAACTCGGCCTGATTGGTAATGATGGAACAACCTACTTTAATATCTTCGGTAATGATGTTTCCACCCAAAGGAATAACGGCTGTATGACGAATGATGCCATCGTAGAAAATAGCCACATCGGTTGTACCACCACCAATATCAACCAACACCACACCGGCTTCTTTTTCTTCTTCACTTAAACAAGAATCGGCAGAGGCAAGGGGTTCCAAATTCAAATCAACTACTTTCAATCCGCTTCTGTCAACACACTTATAAATATTCTTTACGGCAGATACCTGTCCGGTAATGATATGGAAATTACCTTCCAATCGAACGCCTGCCATACCTATGGGGTTGCGGATGCCTTGTTCGTTATCTACAATATAATCCTGAGGAATAACGTGTATAATTTCTTCACCGGGCTGCATAACCAAGCGGTGCATGTTATCAATTAAATTATCTACATCGCGTTGGGCAACTTCTTCTTCAATTTGCTGACGGGTAATCATACCACGGTGCTGCAAACTTTTAATATGTTGCCCGGCAATACCAACCACCACTTCGTTCAACTCGCAAACCTGCTCCAATTTAAACGTTTGCATTTCGCCTTTATCGTTTTTAAGCGTAATATCTTTTGTAAGTGCATCGGCTACAGCAGCTTTAATAGAGCGAATAGTGTCTTCTATATTAGATACTACACCGCGTTTAACACCCAATGAAGGCGCTTTACCTATGGCAAGAATTTCAATCTTACCATATTCATTTTTACGCCCAACGATAGCGGCAATTTTTGTTGTTCCGATGTCTAAGCCTACTACAAAGTCTGATGCTTCCATGATTATTTATTTTTGATTTCTTCTTTTTTATTGTCAATTTTATTTGAACTCTCCGATTTTTTCTTCTTGCTTTCGCTTGATTTGGAATCGCTTTTTTCTTTGGTCTTGGTTTCCTTATCGTTTACTTTTTCCTTCTTTTCAGTTTCACTACTCTTTTTATTTTCCTTTTTTTCTTCAGATGAAGTAGGCTTTTTTGTCTCAGCTTTATCCTCTGTTATTTTTTCTTTCTTTTCAGTATCCTCTTTCATCTCATCTGCCACAACAGGCACAACAACAGGTTTAATTTTCTTTTCTGCGGTTTCTTTTTTAATACAAACTACCTGATTCTTATATTTTAAATTGATGGTAGAGTATCTGTCCCAACCATTTACACTGTTTAATCCCTGTGTGTAGAATATTTTAAGTTTCTCAAACTTATCTGCAATGTCGGTACCTGTACCGAATAATATCTTTTGATTTCCAATGGCAGGATATAATTCAATTTCTCTCTCTTTATTGATATACGCCTGTGTAATCAAGCTATTTAAGAGGGTATCGTTCTTAATGTAATTTGCCACTTCGTAAATATCATCTATCACAGTGATGGCTTTAAATGCTGAATCCATTTCTATTTGAGGAATGGAGTAATTATAAAGCTGTGAATACTTTTCGGGAATGAACCCGTTTACAACCAATACACGTGCTGTGTAATGATCTGCCAGAGGCATGATGGTTGCCTTGTTATCTATATAAAAACTTTCTCCGTGTGTGTTTATAATTCGCACCGCAGGCTTACGTTGTTTGATGTTGATGTTTATATCTCCGCTAACGGTAACTGCCACTTCTGAACTGGCAATAGAAGGATGTGTATTCAAAGCTTTTTCTAATTTATACACATTAATATCCTTCATCGACTGATTGATAAGTGTATCATTTCGGTCTTTCAGAAATTTTAAAATATCATCTTCATCTATAAAGCTGTTGTCATCATCCTGCTCGATAGTAACCGTAACCGTTTTACCTTTGATGTTTCTTTCGGTTGCATTCACAAAAGCCAAACAGCTTACCAGTCCTGCAATTCCAAGAACCCAAAGAGTAACGTTTAATATCAGTTTAAAATTTATTTTCTTCATTTATTTTTTAACAGAGCCTCAATAGGCTCCACTAACGTATCTATATCTCCTGCTCCTAATGTGAGTAGCACTTGTGTATCGTGGTCTTTTAAGTATGTAAGCACTTCGTTTTTCTGCAACACTTTTTTGTTGGTCGATTTCATTTTACTCAACAACATAGCCGATGTGATTCCTTCAATGGGCAACTCACGGGCCGGATAAATATCTAACAACAAACATTCATCCAGCATATCCAGACTTTCTGCAAAACCATCGGCAAAATCGCGTGTGCGGGTAAACAAATGCGGTTGGAAAATGCCTGTAATCTTTTTATGGGGATACAGGGCTTTTGCCGCGCCAATAGCTGCTTTCAACTCTTCCGGGTGATGAGCATAATCATCAATGTAAACAACTTCTTTTGTTTTTACACGATAATCGAACCTGCGTTTTACACCGCCAAAGCTTTGCAGGGCTTGTTTAATCACACCGTTATCAATACCCAGCAATTGCGCTACAGCTACTGCTGCCGTTGCATTTTCTACATTATGCAAACCGGGTATGCCCAACACAGCACCACTTACATACGACAAAGAACTCTTTACATCAAAATAAAAATCACCATCACGTATCTCTACATTTTGAGCACTAAAATCTGCTTCTAAATTTACTGCGTATGTATGCCTCTTTACGGCAAGCGGCAAGGTGTTATCAACATTTTTCTTAACAATCAAATGCCCTTTGGGATTTACCTGATGCGCAAACAGGGTATAGGACTCGTGCATATAGCTTATATCGCCATAAATATCCAGGTGGTCGGCATCCACGCTGGTAATAATGCCCATATAGGGATGCAGGGTCAAAAAAGAGCGGTCGTATTCGTCAGCCTCCACCACCACATAGGTGTTTTCGGTGGGCTCTTTACTGCCTAAAAGCAAGTTGGTGTTATAATTTTTGGTGATACCTCCCAAAAAGGCATAACAGTCAAAACCTGCTGTCTTTAATATATGAGCCACTAAAGAAGAGGTAGTTGTTTTACCGTGCGTACCTGCCACGGCAATGGTTTTAAACTGTTTGGTTATCTCACCTAAAACCTCGGCACGTTTTTTTAAGGTGTAGTTTTCTTTTTGTACAAAAACAAACTCTGCATGCTCTTTGGGCACGGCAGGGGTATAGACAATCAGTATTTCTTCTTTTTTGAATTCAGCCAGTAAGTAATTCAGGTA
>CAJCJB010000313.1 GCA_903970545.1 Candidatus Saccharimonadota bacterium
ACCTGCCAAAAACCTTTTCCTAAAACAAGTGTAATAGCAATAACCAGCAACATGGTTGGTATAGACCAAACCACGTTTATTACCCACATAATAACATCATCAATCCAACCTCTGTAATAACCTGCCATGGCGCCCATAACAACACCAATAAAAAGAGATATAACCACTGCAATAAACCCTACAGATAATGAAATTCGGGTACCGATAAGCATACGGCTAAGCATATCTCTGCCCAGACGGTCGGTACCAAGAACAAATTTCTTGGTAACAATGTTATTCTTTTCTACTTCATTTCTCAAATCACTAACAGAGGCAGATAGCTTTTGATTAGTACCGTATTGGTAAAACTCAACCATACCGGTACGTTCATCATTTTTTACAGGGAGATTATAATTAATATCATACACAACATCTGCCAAATTATAACGCAATTTGGTGCCGCGGTTAGGGTCATTTCCGGTGTATTCCTCCACCACAATATCATTTCCCGAGAAGGTATAATCATACATTGTAACATAGGTGAAATCACTTTGCTGCCCGAAAAGCATTTTCATAAACCAGTTTACATGATGTACTTCTTCATTCTTCCTTATTTTAAGCATACGGGTGCTAAAGCCGGGTGGTTTGATTTGAAGTTCGGGCTTTTGGTCGTTGCTATCCGGAGTAGAATCAGGGGTTATGAGATAACCTGCAATAAAAATGAAGACAGAAATACCTATCACTATCAGGCCACACATACCAAGCGTATTGCGTTTAAAGCGTTTCCATGACATTTCAGCCAGAGAACGGGCTTTTTCTATTTCCTCTTTTTTAGCCACTTATTTTTCGCCCCTTCCAGCTTGGTTTTATACTGATTGATGCCATCGTTACAAACGGAACGTAAAACAGGTTTAAAATAAAAGCAGGAATATACAATACAAAGTTTGGTTTTTGTTTAAACATAATAGCGGCTAAAAATAACAACAAAAAATCAATTATGCATTTGTATAATAAGGCAAATAGACAAAACTTACTATTAGCACTACTAAACAGACCTGAAATAAAGTAAACCAAGAGTAGAATATTCGTTAAAAACAGTAAACCTGCTATACTCCAAGATGATTTAAGTGTAAGGTTTTTAGCTTTAGATGCCCAGCGTAAGCGTTGATTTATAAAGGATTTAAATGATGCTTCTGCTTCCGTATAAACAATTGTGTTACTGTTTTTACTGGGCACTATAGAAAAACCTTCCATGATAAAACTTTGCAAAAGAAACATATCATCACCCGAAGCGATGTTTTTATTATCCTGATAGGGTTTAGCTTTAAGGAAGCTTTCTCTTTTGTATGCCAGATTAGCCCCGCTGCAAACAAAGGGGAGTTTTAGTTTTGCAAAGGCATAACCAATAGAGGTAATGGCTATATTCTCGAACTGCTGAAAGGCTTGAATAAATGAAGTTCCTGAAAGAATAACCGGCGCCAATAACAAATCTGCATTTGATTTATGGCATTGATAAGCCACACTTTTTAACCACATGTTACTTTTGGTATACGTATCTGCATCTCTGGTAATGATGATACTTCTTGAGGCCCAAGAAACTCCCTGCTCAATAGCCATCTTCTTCCCTGAAAGATTGTGCTCTTTTAAATTAATCAGTTTATAAGTCGCCTGTTTTTCTTTTAAAAAGCTTTCTGCAACTTGCATGGTATTATCTTCCGAGTTATCGTCCACTAAAATAATCTCTTTTAATTCTTCAGGAAAATCTTGCTCTGTGATACCTTTCAGACAATTTAAAATAACATCCGCTTCATTTCTAAAAGGAATGATAATGCTTATCTTTTCTTTTGGGATGAAGCCTAATAAATCATTATCTTCTTTCTTCTCAAACAGTAAAACAAAAATAGGTATTAAGATGAATAGCGTGTAAATAGAAAGTACTGCAAAAACTACTATATCAAGCCAGGTCATGCTTACGTTGTTTTGTGCCGAATGTAAACTTATTCCGTACCAAAAACATATAGCCCACTACCGACGGAAAAACAATATTTATAACCCACAGCAAGGTAGAGGCAACCGATAATTCCCAATCGTTAGAGCCAAAGCTGCCAAACAACAACACTATTATAAAAGCACGCACGGCAACTTCTATTACGCTAATCATAGGGATGGTGCTAAGCAGTAAATACATAATGGCAATGGCTCCAAAAATGTGATAGGTATTACCATGCACGCCACAGGCAATTAGTAATAAATAAAACTGGAAGAAGAACACAAAGTACCTTATAGTAGAAAGAAACAGTAACCTAAGCAACAGCATCCTGTCCACTTCAAGATTGGTGAAGTCGAAGCGTTTAAGGAAGGATAGCCTCTGTAACCATTTAACTATGTAATTTATCCTTACTAAAAACAATATAAAGGCAATCAGTATCAGTATTTCGGCAATAAGCATTAGGGCAAAATAGCTTTTATCTATTAGCGATGAGAAGCCAAGTAAACCCGCACAACCCATCACAATATTGGCTACCAGTTGGGTAACACCGTTTACAAAATGCAGCGTAGTAGCCTTGGCATGGTTGTGGGGTTTAAATGTAAGTATACGTCCGGCAAACTCGCCCAGCCTGCCCGGAGTAAGGTTGCCAATGCAAACACCCATCCAAACCGATTGCCACAGCTTTCGTGTAGGTATAATTTCCATGGGTTGCGTAATTAAGCCCCATTTATATACCTCAATACCCCAGTTTAAAAACATAAGCGCAGTAGCCAATAGTATCAGCAGGGTATTGTGTCGGTTAAAAATGGTGGCTACCGATGCCATATTCTCTGCCGAGTAAGACTGGTAAAGCCGTTGAGTCAAAAGCCCTAAGCAAGCTATGCCAATTAGGGCTTTAACAAGTATGGAGGTTATATTTTTGGTAGAAATGGCCACAAAGTGCAAAGGTAGCCACAGATTACGCAGAT
>CAJCJB010000314.1 GCA_903970545.1 Candidatus Saccharimonadota bacterium
TCTCCTTTAATGGAGGGATCATTGACCTTCATCACAACATTTATTTGTGTTAATAATGATTTTGGTGTAGTTACTCTTTGATATTTAGTATTTTAAAAGATACTCTTATATTTGGATAAGCCTTCCAAAAGTTATATCAAAGACAAAAACAATATTTTTATTTTCTAATGTAAATCATGGTACGTTTTAGAAATTGTTGGACTTTAATACCTTCCTTTATTTATTTGCAATAGCAGTACCTTTTTTGCACTCCTTTATTCCATGGAGGAAATTTTTGAACCACAAATGACATTAAAGTTATGCTAATCAATGGTATGGAGTTTTGAATATGGTAATTAGGTCTTGAATGGGACTCTTACATGATAATGAACCAGATTCCTAGAAGGTGAACACGTTTATTAACTGTGATAATCCTTTATTCATACTGTAGAAACTAATGTCGTTTACTTATACTTCTAAAGATGTTATCATGCTTTTGCGGTACCTTTTTAGGGTTAAAAGTGATGCTGTTCCTGGACGTTTAAATCAATTTCATGTTACATTAACAGATAGGAATTTTTTATGGGCAATGTTTGAATTATGCGGGGTAAACCATGCATTTATGCATTGCAAATTATTGCCTTTAGATTTTAAAATTTTTAGCAAGCCTACCCTAATTGACAGTAGTCTTAAACCTTGTACATTATAAAGTGAATAAAATTTTGGACATTACAAGTAAACAAGCTTACAAGCACTAGTAGTATCTTTTTCTAATAAAAAATGTTTATCAAAACATACTTAGAGGTTCTGTAAGAATGAATTTACTGCTCTAAGTTTTGCCATGTAAATTGTACATTTACTTTATATGTTTTTGCGAAGGTTTGTAAAGTTAAACCCGGGACCTACGATTTAAGTTTAATACTTTTATACCTAGTTAAAGGGGTAATTTAATGCTGAATTAAGGTGGAGGCATACAATAGATTAATTTTGCATTAACTAATGACACATGAATTTTCATGTGTTATCATAAAAATCTAAAAAATGGTCTTCAACTCTAATTCTAATCATGTTCTTCAAAATTGTGTTCTATTATTCTAGACCAAAAGCTTTTAAAGTAACTTAAACAGTTTTGAACTGTTAAATTCTTTTATGTTTATGAGGGGCCCCTATGCGCTAATACTGTAGTGCATGGTCTTTTTTTAACCTCTTGTAATAGAACTCAAACTATTTTAAGCTCTCGAAATAGTTCTAAAGTTAAATTTAGTGTTCGTACTATTAGAACTAGTAATGCTGTCATAGAGGTTATCGGGGATGAAACAGACCCAGAACTAGTTGATGAAGCGGCTCACATAAGAGAGTATATTACAGAGAATATTATAGATGACGTTCCTTTCTCAAAAATCATCAAAAATGCTGATGATGTTCTTGGTTATGATATTCATGCTGATTCCTTTGTATATGTTATAGAAGAGTTGTTACGCAAAGAGCCCAATATACTTGTTAGTAGCTACTATTATGGGCGATTAGATGATGTGGGACTTTATAATAAAGATTTGCCACACGTTACACTCGCCAAAGATTATATAACACGATATGAAAACGCACTCTTCGAAGCAATAGAATATGTAGAGTCAGATGTGGAGGAAAATAAGCTTTCAGATACCAATAGTAATCCGAGTGAGGAAGATAAAAGTTCAAATACCTCTTCTGATGGTTATGTAAGATTACCTGTAGAAGCTCCTGACAATGTATCAACACACTCTAGTACTTCTTCTTCAGGCTCCTCGGGATCAGATACATCTCTTTATGATGATGATGGTAACAACACAGCAATTATAATTTATACGATAGCAACTTTTATAGCTATAACGGCCATTGCATGGTATGTAAAAAAGTATCATCCAAATACCATGGAGACTTCGAATGATATTGTCGAAGAGTCTGGAATACATAGTGTTTATGAACCAATGGCTTTGCAAAATGTTATGATAGCTATAGGTTATTGTTTAGTGCCAACAATTATGTTTTATTATACCTATCGCTATTATTATTTATACCGTTTAAAATTTAAAACATATATTAATAACTATTATGGTAAACATTAAAAATTTATTCAAAGGTGGAACACATGCAGTATTAAGGAAAGTCTTTGAACAAACAATTTTAAATGTATTCCGTTACAAAAAAGCAACAAAAACTATTTGTAATAATTTAGACCTTGTAAATAAAACAGGATCCGTAAAAAATGTAAGAAACTCACAATTATTATTAGGACCTGTGCAATATTCTTCAAAAAAAATTTCTGGTTTTATGTCGTTGTCTCCTAAAGAAAGATCTTTTTTAGTCATAACAAATAAAACAGAAAATGCAGTTAATTTTCGTAAAGATGTTGTTGTTTATTTAGCCAAAGTTTGTTATAATTTTCTTTATAAAAATATTACTTTGGATAACTTTTTATTTCAAGGTTTTCGTTATGTTTTTGGTGCTTTGGATTCCTATAAACTTTCTGCAGAGATGTCAAAAAACAAAAAAGAAATAT
>CAJCJB010000315.1 GCA_903970545.1 Candidatus Saccharimonadota bacterium
CTGCTCTTAATACTCATATTATATACTCCTTCGGGTAACCCGCTTACATCAATGCTGTTATTGTTTATAGTTTGACTTAACACCAGTTTACCATTCACATCATACATAGTTATATCTGTCATCTCTCCGCTATTATCTTCAAATGTTATTTGTACATTGGTAGAAGCAGGATTGGGATAAACACTTACGGCATCACTAATAGCTTTTAGTTGATTGATACCGGTAACGGCACACCCGTTGGCATTACCCGCGGCACATTTTTGATAGTTGGTAGAATCAGCGCCCATACCAGCTATATAATTAGGCACACAGGTAGCAGGGTTGCTGCTTATATTAATGTAATATATCCACTGGATGATACAAGTACTATATTCCGGTGACTGTATAGAATTAGGAAAAACAGGGAAACAAGTAATGTTATTACTGTCGCAATAAAACTGACTAAGCTGAGGCAAGGCAGGCAGGTTTGTTATGTAATTATAACTGCAGTCTAAGATAGAAAGTCCGGCAGGTAATGTAGGTAGTGTAGTTAAATTGTTATAACTGCAATCTAAGTCAAGTAGTGATGCAGGCAAAGCAGGTAGTGTAGTTATGGCATTGCTGCTGGCATACATATACGCAAGTGAAGTACCCAATGATGGGATTGTGCTTATATAATTACTGTGGCAATCTAAATAAGTAAGCGTGTTTGGTATAGCCGGCAAAGCGGTTAACGCATTAATGTAGCAGTTCAATTGAAGAAGTCCGTTGTTTAAAGCAGGCAAACTGATTAACCCATTATCAAAGCAATATAAGTTTTGAAGCGATGCAGGCAAAGCAGGTAGTGTAGTTAAATGATTACTATAGCACCATAGGTTTTGAAGCGATGCGGGTAGGGCAGGCAGACTGGTTAAAGAATCGTCCTGACAATAAAGTGTTTGAAGTGAAGGAGGCAAAGTAGCAGGCAGCGTGCCTAAATGACTGTTAGAACTGCAATCTAAATATGTAAGGGTATTGGGTAAAGTGGGCAGGTGTGTAAACGCATTGCCGCTGCAGTTTAAATACGTAAGCGAAGTAAAGTATTGAATGCCGTTTAAGTTTGCTATACCCAAATCGCTGAGATTAAGCGACGACGCATCGGTAACCAATGTGCTGCCAGTGTTTAACGAATCGCCTTGCATGGCGTTGGGCAAATTGTTGTGCAGGTAATTAACAAAGGCAGCATCAGGAACCACAAACCATGTTTGCGCATTTACATTTAAAACAATAAGCGCAACGATAAGTGTAAAAATCTTTTTCATGCTTAATTTTTGAACGATAAAGGTAATTAAATAAACTTACTTAACCACAACCACCCGCTTATTTAACACTCCTTCACCGCTTGTAATACTTACATTATAAACACCCTCGTTTAAGCTGCTGGCATCTATAACAACTCCCTCTCCTTTGGAGAGGGTAGGGGTGAGGCTTTGACTCAATACCATCTTACCATTCACATCATAAACCCAGCAGTTTAAACGAGGGTGTTTATAATGTAAGTATCACAAGCAATGAGGGTATTGTAAATAAAAGATTGGTTATTGTGCGTTAAGCACAGGGTTACTTCTTCAACGAATCTCTTATTTCCATCAATAATTTCTCGGTAATAGTAGGCTCGAGGGCAACCACAGGGGTTTCTGCGGCTTTCTTTTTAGCGGCAGCGTTCATTCCTTTTATAATTAAAAACAACACAAAAGCCGTAAGCACAAACGTAATAACCGAGCTTAAAAACATGCCCAGTTTAGCACCATGCCAGCTATATGCCTGTAGGGTATTTACGTTGGCGGCTTCTAACACAGGCTTTAGCAACAAGGGGGTAATTACATCTTCTATTAATGATGAAACAATGCGGTTAAAAGCACCGCCAATAATTACACCCACGGCTAAATCTATTACGTTGCCGCGCATTACAAAATCTTTAAACTCTTTTATAAAGCCCATACTTATTTATTGATTTAAGATTAAAATTATAAATGAACGGTTTTTAGTTACTGCCTAGCACCTTTAACAACTCATCTAACTTAGGTGTTAAGATAATCTCGGTACGGCGGTTCTTTTTGCGTGCTTCGGCTGTTTTAGAAGCATCTAAAGGAAAGAACTCTCCCCTACCCGCTGCGCTTATACGCTTCTGGTCAATGTTTGGACTACTTTGCAAAATAATTTTAGTAACTGATGTGGCGCGCATCACGCTTAAATCCCAATTATCTTTAATATCTCCATTACCGTGCATGGGCACATCATCGGTATGTCCTTCTACCATAATATTAATATCAGGGTTTTGGTCTAATACCTTGGCTAAGTTCTTTAGAGCTTCTACACCCTTTGGTTCTACGGCTGT
The DNA here is from genome assembly GCA_903970545.1 of Candidatus Saccharimonadota bacterium. GTDB lineage: Bacteria > Bacteroidota > Bacteroidia > B-17B0 > Aurantibacillaceae > PALSA-968. The sequence goes on from CAJCJB010000315.1 coordinate 2,357, forward strand.
TTTGCCACTGGCAAATAAAAGAGACTCGTCCATACTCACATAAATCTTTCCGTTTTTCTGTGTTATAGTTAAGCCCTTGCCTTCAAAATTATACAGCGCATCGCTTAACTTTTTCTTTAAAGCTGCTGCTGCATCATCTTTCTGTTTTAAAACAGCTTCCAATTCATTCACACGTTTTTCGCGTAACTGCAGTTGGGTTGATAATGAATCTAAGTTTTGTTTTTGCCTGTTAAGTTGTATTGATAAGGTATTTAATTGTAAAGACAAGGCATTCAAATCATCCTGCTTTTTAAGCAATTGTGCTTGCGTTGCTTGTAAGTCGCCGCTTAGTTTGGCATTATCTTTTTCGCTGTTTGATAATTGCTTGCCATATTTATCCATCAACTGGTCGTTTAGTTGATTCAGTTTCTCGTACTTAGCAGTAAGTATACGGTAGTTATTGCCCAATACCATAGTATCTTTACGAATTCCATCCAAATCTCTTTTATCATTAGCAAGCTGTTCTGTCATATCTTTTACCTTAGCTTCGTTAACTTGCGAGGTCGTTTTAAGTGCGGCAAGCTCATCCTGACAAGCCTTTTCTCTATTCTGAGACTCTTCTAACTTGCGCTGCGGAACACAAGAAACTAACACGATGGCTGCAATAGCCACATAAACCATCTTTTTAATCATAGTAAACACTTTGTTGTTAGCAAAAATATGCTTACCTTAGTATAGATTTCCTCCTTTTTTTGAAACTTTTGAACATCAAATAGCGTATAAACTAAAGGGCATCATGAGTACACTAAAAAATAATTGGCTTACCGAAGATCATATAGATTTTGAATACAAAAAATATATGGTGTTGGGGTATATGCAGGATATAAAAAGCCACTACGACCGTAGCGAACTATATCCTACTTTAGCAGAGGTTATAGAACATTACAAAAACCTGAAACAAATAAAAGATAATGCCAATAATATAAAGAAAGGTTTTAGTAAAGATGTGAGTGGTATTGATTGGGAAAAGATGGAGTTGATTCATAAACAAGAAAACATATCAGATGCTTTGTTTAATGAACTGGAACTGATTATTGACTTCTCTATGCCTTTGTTTGCTGAGAAAATACATACAGGAAAAGAAATTTACGATACGGTAGAGCATGATTTATCCATATCTACGGTGGGTATTACCCCTTTGAGGAAAGATGAAGGTTATCTTATTATTAATACCGCTAACCATCAGGAAGCGTATGTATATCAATATGGTTTTTCAGTAATAAAAGATGTACAGGAAAGTGTAAGGCAATTATATACCGAGTATGTAAGTACTTACACATATACCATTAACAATACTTTCGAAAAGATAAAGCACGACTTAATTTCTACCCGAAAATATTTACCTAACCCGGCAGTGTATGTGATAAAAAACAATGTAGAAATACCTTTTAATGAAACGCTTTTGCCTGTAGCCAAACGTTTTTTTGTAACTAAATTTAATGTTTAGATAACATTGGGTTGGGTTTAGGTGTTTATTTTTCCTTAAATTCGTGAAATAAACTTAATACTTACTTTATGAATAAATATCTATTTACGTTTTTATCGGTTATTGCAATAAGTGTTTCGGGATATAGTCAGCCTGTATTCCAACAAGTTTATGGAAGAAATACTGCAATGGGATATGCCGGTCAGCAAACAAGTGATGGAGGCTATATTACATCCGGATTAACTACTGTTACTACTACCAACTATGATTATCTGGTTATAAAAACAAATGCTAATGGAGACACCACTTGGACTAAAACCTATGGTGGTATTGGTGATGATGAATCTTACGCACTACAACAAACGTCTGATGGGGGTTATATTGTTGCCGGAATAGACAGCTCATCAGGCTTAGGAAACTATAATGTTTATTTGGTAAAAACCAATGCCAACGGAGATACTTTATGGACTAAATCTTATGGTGGAAGCAACGCTGACTTTGGACAAGCAGTTCAGCAAACTGCTGATGGAGGTTATATTGTTGCCGGTTATACAAGCAGTTTTGGAGTAGGAAATGGAGATGTTTATCTTTTAAAAACTGATGCAAACGGAAACCTTACCTGGAGCAAAACCTATGGAGGTATATATGGAGATTATGCTTTTGCTGTGAAACAAACCAAAGATGGTGGATATATTGTGGCCGGCATAACTAGTAGTTTTGGTGTTACTCCTTATGGAAACTTAAATGATATTTATTTACTTAAAACAAACGCTATAGGAACACTTACTTGGAGTAAAACCTACGGTAAAGGTGGCGATGATTGGGGTTATGGAATAGTTCAAACATATGATAAAGGTTATGCAATTACAGGTCATACACAAACAGATAGTTTAGATAATTTTAGTGAATTATGCCTGATTAAAACAGACTCAATGGGGGATACTTTATTTACAAAATCTTTTAGTGGCCCAAATTTTAATAAAGGATTAGCTATTGTTCAAACAAGTGATAGTGGACTTGCTATTAGCGGCTCCACGTATAGTTTCGGGTATGGTGCAAGCGATTATTATTTACTTAAAACAAATAAAACAGGAGGTATGCTTTTTAATTCAACCTTTGGTGGTACCGGAGATGATATTCCTTATGCGATCGGGCAAACATCTGATAGTGGTTATGTTTTAAGCGGATATACCTATAGCTATGGGGTAGATAGCAGTAGTTTTTATTCAGTAAAAACTGATAAAAAAGGCAATAGTGATAGTTGTAATCAAACAAACCCTACTCCTACTATAATAAAAGGGGTGGCTATTATCACTAATCCGGCAACTGTTACTGGTAGTCCTGCAACAGAAACTGCCAATAATACCCATACTATTATTAAAAGTGGGGTTTCAACGCTTAATATTTGTCCTCAGTCGTTAGGGATAAAACAAATAAGTAACAATAAATATCAGTTTACGGTATACCCTAATCCAAGTAACGGAAACATTACGCTTAAAACAGATAACCTCATTAACAACACACAACTTACTATCTATAATCAATTAGGGCAAGTGGTATTTAAAAAGCAATTAACTAACGAGCTTACTAGTATTAATTTAGATGTGAACTCAGGTGTTTATCAAGTACGTATTTTAAGCGGAAACGAATTGATTTATCAAACAAAAATTATTAAAGAATAAAGAGGGTGTATTAGAGTTCTATGAAAGAGAAAATTGAAGCAATATTAGAAGAAGTAGAAAACTTTTCGGCAAAGAGTAAAGAACAGATAGAAGAATATCGTATTAAGTGGCTTAGTAAAAAAGGAGAGATAACGGTTCTGTTTGATGATTTTAAAACAGTTGCTCCTGAATTAAAGCGCGAGGTTGGTGCTAAACTAAATGAACTTAAAAACAAAGCTCAGGAAAAAATAAATCATTTTAAAGATGCTTTTGAATGGCAAAACCAAACTTCTTTTCAGGACATTGATTTAAGTTTACCTGCCGAACATGGAACCGAAATAGGCTCTTTGCACCCTATACATATTGTAAAGAAAGAAATCATTAAGATATTTGAAGACATTGGTTTTACGTTAAGTGAAGGCAGAGAAATTGAGGACGATTGGCATAACTTTTCTGCATTAAATACACCGGCAGACCATCCGGCACGAGACATGCAGGATACTTTTTACATCCAGACAAATCCGGAGATTGTTCTTCGAACACAAACTTCATCAGCACAGGTGCATTTAATGGAAAACAACAAACCACCTATACGTACTATTTCTCCCGGACGTGTGTACCGCAATGAAACTGTCTCTGCGCGCAGCCATTGTCAGTTTCATCAGATAGAAGGTTTGTATATTGATACTAAAGTTTCTTTTGCCGATTTAAAACAACCCATCTTGTATTTTGCCCAACGTTTCTTTGGTGTTGATACTAAGATACGTTTGCGCCCAAGTTTTTTTCCTTTTACGGAACCAAGTGCCGAGGTTGATATTTCCTGCACCATTTGCAAAGGTGAGGGTTGTAATATTTGTAAATATAGCGGGTGGTTAGAAATTCTAGGTTGCGGTATGATTGACCCACAAGTGCTTACTAACTGTGGCATAGATGCTACTAAACATACAGGCTTTGCCTTTGGTATGGGTATAGAACGTATTGCCATGCTTAAATATAAAATTACCGATATACGTTTGTTCTTCGAAAATGATGTGCGGTTTTTAAAGCAGTTTCAATCAGCTTAAATATTATAAGCCCTATATTCCTACGAGGCTCTTATTACTTCTTACCGCAGCGACAGAAGACCGAGTGTTCGCTCACTACTATCAAGTGGATGTGCAAATCATTCGATTTATCATTCAACACATCATCAGGTGTATACGTTGATAAAGCAAAAATTAGGATACGAAATCCCTAATTAATGGCTGAAAATCTATGTAAACCAAAAAGGAAGTCAATTGACTTCCTTTTTAAATTATTCTTGATGAATTAAACAGGAGTTACCTGTTTAATTGGGCTCCTTTTGTGTTAAATGTTTTTTGGGAATTATTTATTATTTTCATATATTTTATCAAAATTAGTTTAAATTAATTATGAGAGCATTTAATGAGATATCCTTTTTAGATTTTCCTAAGATATTCTATAAAAGAATTGAGGATGATATTTCTTCAAAAAGTAAGGATTACATATTACAGGTAGATGAAGAAGATTACATCAAATATTTAATTGATAAATATGCACTTGAACCACTAAATATTTTGCGTGAAACTGAACATGTAGGAGAGCCAGATAAATCGAAAGTCAGAGTAAATAACAGATGGGGAGAAGAGTATTGGTCTGATACTTTTAAGTGTAGAGGAGAAAGTTCATTTTCATTTATTTTTGGATTGCCTCAAGACCCTGATAAAGAAGTTCAATTAGAAGTAATTGCATTTCATTATGATAAAAAATAGTCTAATAGTAAAGGGAAAGCAATGCCTTGTGAGGCATTGCTTTGAATTAATTAAACTTATACCTAATTTTTAATTTGGTGTGTTTGCTACATAATTCCCCAGTTTAAAGTGGCTTTATTTAATCTGTTCCCCCTTTGAAGGGAGAAATATTATCTGACAATTACCAATCTCTTATTCTAAAAGAACATTATTCTTTGCATATTACCTGTTAAAGTGTATTTTTGCACCTCATTTTTTAGCTCCTATAGCTCAGTTGGTTAGAGCATCAGACTCATAATCTGAGGGTCCTTGGTTCGAGCCCAAGTGGGAGCACTAAAAAATTATTAAACCCTTATAAATAGCTAATTTATAAGGATTTTTTGTTTACGGGGTAAATTTTCGGGGAAATTATTTAGGACTTATTTTTCCTTCGAGCTTTTAAAATTTACAAGTTCTTTGAGTGGTATTTTTAAAGCTTTTGCCAACGATACCATCACATCCAATGTTACTGTAAATTTTGCATTCTCTATTCTTTGAATGGTAATTTTAGCCACGTCTGCTATGTCGGCAAGCTTCTGTTGACTAAAATCTCTTTCCTCCCTAAGTTTCCTAAGATGAGTACCGAATGCTTTAATGGTATTGGGATTTTTCACTTGCCAAAATTCGGCTTCTGAAAAAATATCATGGATACATTTGTGTATCCAAAAGATAAAATTTACTTTTGACGGGGATAACAGGATGAAAAATAAAATACCGAAAACAAAAAGGGAAATAGATTTTTTTTGCGATAAAATACTTGCCGAACAGCAGCTTGTTAAACTTCAATTACATATTAAGGTACTTAACGAGGTATTAAAACAAAATACACTTACACCTGTTAAGCATGATAATAGTTAAGAAAATTTATAGAGAGCTAAAAAGCGTATTTTATTTCCCCTTCTTTTTCTTTTTTTCGATTTTGAAACGTACTAATTGTTCAATAGATATTTCCAACCCTTCGGAAAGTTCATACAAATAATAAATGGAAGGATTAATATTTCCACTCTCTAAACGCTGCAAACTCTGCCTGTCCTTATTAATAGTGCTTGCCAAATCAAATTGGGTAATATTCTTTTTTAAACGAACATCGCGGATATGTTCACCTAATTGTTTTAAAAATATATTTTTAGGAACCCCCATTTGTAGCAACGAAATTGTTGCTTTATATAAAAGATGTGAGAAACCGATACGTTGCATTATTTAAAATACTTAATATTGTATATAGAATAATTTTTGTATTTTCGGAAAGAGCCTTATATAAATAGATGTTTTAAAATTACCTTGCTGTTAAATTCTCTGAGATATAAAAGTTTCTTATGAATAAAGTAATCAAACTGGCTATCGTAGATGACAGTCCTTTTTTTAACGCGGGATTAGTCAACCTTCTGCAAACGAATAATAAATTGCAAATCGTAATTGAATGTTCTAACGGGCAAGAGCTAATAGATATTTTGAATTTAGGTAAACAAAAGCCCGATATAATATTACTGGATTTAGAAATGCCGGTTATGGACGGTACGGAAACGATGGAGTATTTATCCAAGTATCATCCTGAGATAAAAGTCCTCATTCTTACGGTTCACGATGAAGCAAGGACTTTACTTTATTTAGTTGAAAAAGGTGTGAAGGGGTTTTTAATGAAAGATGATATAAATGAGCTGATAAATGCCATTGATACGATTTATAAGCAAGAATATTATTTTAAAGGCAGGGATATGAAAAAAATAGCCGCTGCTTATAAAAAGGATAAAAATAAAGCAGCCGCAAAAAATCAGATTAATTTTACAGAAAGAGAATTAGAGGTTCTTGCTTTAATATGTAAAGGGCTTACAAACAAAGAAATTTCAAGTAAGTTACATATAGGTGTAAGAACCGTTGACAGGCACAAGGATAATATATTGCAGAAAGCAAATGTCCGTAATACAGTCGAGTTGGTTATATACGCTTTACAAAATGATTTGATTAGAATTAGTAATGAAAAAAAATAGCGTATTAAATGAGGTAGAGAAATTTGCCAAAGGCAACAAGCAAACTAAAATAAAATACATGGAACTTTTTATAAGCCAAACTTCGCAGGAAATAAAGGATTTACAAGCCTGTTTGGAAAATAAAGACTGGAGCGAGGTAAAGAGAATAGTCCATCGCATGAGGTCATCTTTTATATTCCTTGCCATGCAAGAGGCAAAGACATTAGCAGATACAATATGGAAAACAGCAGGCATAAATAGTAAAACCACAAGCCAACAGATAAATAAATTATCGAAGCTATGCTTAGAAGTAATTTCTGAATTTGAAAATGAAAAAGCAAAATCCGTTTAATTAACTTTTTTACGCTAAAATTTCCGTTTTAGAGATAATTTTTGTGCGTTTTTCATAACAATTCATATCCGTAAAATTACCCATTTTTCACCTGCACTTTTTTGCCTTTTTGAAAGCCTAAAAACCCTTTACTGTGGCTTATTACAGAGGATATTTACCCTCTGTTTTTTGCCTTAAAATTCAATATTAAGAAATTGTTAAGTCCAAAACCGATTGTTTTTTAATATAGTTTAGCAACGTTACTCTTTAAAAATTTAAAACAAAAAACATGAAAAAAATTACTCAAAAATTAAGATGGGTTTGCTTGGCGATGTTATTCGTATCTGTTGGCAAAGCACAAATGATAACTACCGTAGCAGGAAACGGAACAGGTGGTTCAACAGGCAATGGCGGACAAGCAACAGCCGCAGAACTACACGGACCAGCCGCAGTAGATTTTGATGCAGCAGGTAATCTGTATATCGCAGACCAAACTAATAATATGATACGTAAAATTACAAGTGCAGGTGTCATATCAACTTTAGCAGGAACCGGAACAGCAGGTTATAGCGGAGACGGAGGACAAGCTACTGCCGCTAAACTAGATGCTCCCACAGGAGTAACTTTAGATGCTTATGGTAACGTGTATGTTGCCGACCAATACACATATCGCATACGCAAGATAAGCACATCTGGTATTATAACTACCGTAGCAGGTAATGGCTCGGCAACTTTTGCAGGAGACGGAGGACAAGCCACTGCCGCAAGCTTATATAATCCAACCTGTGTTGCTTTTGATGCAGCAGGTAATATGTATATAGCTGATTATAGTAATAACCGAGTACGTAAAGTAAATTCATCAGGTATTATAAGCACCGTAGCAGGAAACGGAACAGCCTCTTTTAGCGGAGATGGAGGACAAGCAACTGCCGCAGAAATAAATGGGGCTGTTGGAGTAACCTTTGACGGAGCAGGCAACATGTTTATTGCAGACCGCAATAATAACCGCATACGCAAGGTAACTACCGCAGGTATAATAAATACATACGTTGGAAACGGAACGGCAGGCGCTACAGGAGATGGCGGACAAGCCACTTCCGCAGAACTAAGCGGTCCCTTTGGAATAGGTCTTGACAGCTATGAAAATTTGTACATCGCTGATGCAGGAAATAACAAAGTACGCAGAGTAAATTCAACAGGCGTAATAAGCACCATAGCCGGAACAGGAACAGCAGGTTATAGCGGAGACGGAGGATATGCAACGGCTGCTGAATTAGATTTCCCTGCTGAAATATCTCTTGGCATTGATGGAAATGACAACTTATACATTGCGGATTACGGTAATAACCGAGTACGAGAAGTAACCTATTGCACAAGCTTTTACTTTAAAACCATTGCTTCGGGTAATTATTCCTCTGCATCTATCTGGCAGGCAAGCCCGAATAATAGTACCAATTGGGCTAATGTTCTGGTCGCTCCCGACTATCAATCAGCAGGTATTGTTATTTCAAGCGGAGACAGTGTAGTATTTAACAGCACCGATACACTTGACCAGGTAACCGTAAATGGAATTTTAGTTTACGGAACAGGTTGCACACTTAATCTAAATAATGGCACGGGTGTCGATTTATCCATTGCAAGCGGGGCAAAGTTTTATGATGAAGGAGATAACTCTATCGTTTGGAATAGTGCCACATGGACATTGGGAAGTACTGCTTCTATTATCCGAACACGCTCCACATCCAGCGATAATTTCAGAACACAATATGACGGAGGTATTTCTACGATTCCATCCACCAGTAATTGGATTGTGAGAAAAACAGGAACAGACAATCCTTCCATATCAACCAACAGTATGTATTATGGAAACTTAAACATAGAAAATAATACAGGAACTACATGGACAACTTCAACCGCTTCTTCTTTTACAGGTACAGCGGGTTATCCTACTATTCAGGGAAATATGAGTATAGGCGGCAACGGAACTGGAAATGTTTCTTTTTTAGATACAAACACCAATGCACAAGCTATGATAGTGCAAGGCAACTTTACAGTTACTACAGGTTCCACTTTCAGAAATCACGGAACGGGTTGCCAAGTGCAAGGCAATCTTGTTTTAAACGGTACGGTTAATTACACAAGCAGCAGCATGTTTTCATTTAGCGGTTCAAATAATCAAACCATTAGTGGAACCAGTATAACCTTTAATAATCTCAGTTTAAATAAATCGAGTGCAGCAGCAACGGTTACGTTAAATGCTCCTGTAAGTATTGCAGGAACTTTTACGTTTACAAATGGAACAATGGTAACAGATACGGTTCACCTCTTAACTTTTAATGCAGGTTCAAGTGCAAGCGGAGTAAATAACGATAGCTCATTTGTAAGTGGTCCCGTTAAAAAAATAGGAAATACTGACTTTGTATTTCCATTGGGAAGTGGTAACAATGCACAAACGATAGAAATCTCTGCACCTACATATACTACCGATGCTTTTCAGGCTCAGTATTTTAATGCAGACCCTACTGCTGTATATGGTTCAAATATGGCTTCTACATTTAATTATGTAAGTACCTGCCAGTATTTTACCTTGCTGAGAAAAAATGGCACATCAAATGTGCAACTTACATTAAGTTACGATTTAACTTCCTGTGTCATAAACTTGCTACCCAATCCCAGAGTAGTTGGTTTTAACGGAACCCAGTGGCAGGATTTAGGAGAGTATAATCTTACCTATACTGGTTATGGTGGCACGGTTAGTACAGCTTCCGTAGTTACCCAATATTTTGGTCCTTTTACTTTAGGGAATAATTCGAGTGATGCTGATAGCCTTTTATACACAATAACACCACCTATAGATTATTATGTTCAACCGCCTAACCCTGCTTATTTATATTATGCAAACAGCGGGCAAATATTAACTCAGGATACTACAATTGCCGATAGTGTAAAATTTTACTCGGAGTTTACTTCGCCTAAATTATTTTTTGGCACGAGAAATATTTCGTTTTTGTTTGGTAAAACCCAACAGGTAAATGATTCAACCGTAGCAGATAGTTTACAAAGGATAAATCTGACGTTTATAGGAAGTAATTCCAATGCAACCATTAATTCTTTTGACCAGACTACTACATTCTTTAATTATATATCTGGCTATGCAGGTAGTGACTCAGGGTATACTCATATAATGGGCAATAGGGGATTAATTATGCGAAACATATATCCTAATATTGATTTACAGATATATAGTAATGCAAACGGATTGAAATACTATTTTGTAGCTAAACCGGGGTCAAAACCAACGTCCATCAAGCATTTTTTTAAGGGGGCAAAGTCATGTTCCATCACCAGTGGAAGCCTTACTATAAATTCAGCCTTTGGCAGCATAACACTTAATCAACCCGTTCCTTACCAGATTGATTCTTTGGGAAATCCCGTACTGATGAGTTGGGATGCAAATTGGGTGAACACGGCTACAAATCAATATGATTTTAATATTAGTACATACGACCAAAACCTACCCTTAATTTTTGAAATAAGTCAAAGTGCCGGCGCTACATCATCAGCAAGTATTCCATTCTGGTCAACTTGCATACCCGGTGTTTCAGATAATGCCGGACGTGCCGTATCTTATGATGAAGTTAATAACGTAATATATATGGCTGGTGAAACAAACGCTAATTTTGGAGGTGGCCCCACATTACCATTTTCCTTAACTCCTTATGGATATAGCCATACTTATAATTCGGGTACACATGCTTATATATTAGCGTTTAATAATGATATTACTCCCGGTACCGGTAATGCTGGTAGTCTTTTATGGGGAACTTATTTGGCAGGAAACGGAAGCGACTATATATATGATATTAAATATTCTTCGGTTGATGGCGGTAGACTTTATGTGGTTGGGGAATCTTTCAGTACTTCAAACGGAACAACTCCTGTTTTTCCATTGAAAACATTAACAGGGGGATATAACCAATCCAATCCAACCGGTGGTCTAACAAACCCCATCATCGGCACAGGTATTATTGCCCGTTTTCATGCTGACGGCGTCCTTGCTACTTTAGGAAAACCTGATTGGATAACCTTTTTCGGTTATATTTCGAGTAGAATAACCGGAATAGATGAAGACACTACTAATAATATTTACATTGTAGGTACACAAGCTGAAAACCCGGCTGCACAAAGTTCATGCTCGGCTGTGACTTATGAGTTTCCAACTTGTACTCCAACAGGTGCATATACACAAGCTTTTGGCGGTGGAAATTTTACCTCCGGTCTTTGGTGCGATGGCTCTGTTTCAGCATTTAATAGTTCAGGGGTATTGCAATGGAGTTCTTTTTTAGGTGGTTCGAATGATGATTTTTTAACTGATGTCGCTGTCGATAATACTAATAATTTTGTTTACGTAGTGGGTAACACGATAAGCACTCCTGCTACTTCAGGCTCTGGCTTTGCTCTTGCTGGACCTACAGGATCCTATCAGGATAATACTAATGCATCCAATACTTTGCCGGATTGCTTGCTTGCTAAATTTGGTACTGCCGGAGCAACTTCTCCTTACTCATTACAATGGCTTACACTTTTTGGAGGTCAACAGGATGATGAAGCAAGAACAGTTAAGGTAAATCGCAGCAATGGCGATGTTTATGTAGCTGGTATTACAGAGTCAGGTGGCGGTACAATAGGTTGCAGTAGTTCAGGTGTTACTACTTCTGATTACCTTCCAACTTGTGCTACAGGTACAGAGTTCACAGAAAGTTACGCCGGTGATTTCGATTATTTTCTTACAGAATTTAATACAACTAATTATCCTGTATGGTCAACTTTTATTGGCGGAGCTAGTGATGAGAGTTATTCGCCATCTGCACCATGGGCTGGCTCCCCTTCTATATCTATTGATGTTACAAATAAGAATGTATATTTGGGTGGAACAACTTATTACAGCTCATCTATTACTGTTCCTATACTAGCTGCAACAAATGGTTTAAATTATAACCAACCTACTTGTAGTCAAACCAGTCTTGTTTCGACTTCCTTTTTATTTGCAGTTGACAATACGAATAAACAAATATGGGGTTCTTATTTTGGCGGAACAGGGTATGATGATATTATGACTGCTGACGTGGGAGAGATGGGAGTTGGAGTTTTGGCATATAATAACAATGTTTTCATGACGGGGTTAACTCATAGTACATCTAATTTTCCACAAAATGGTCCATTTAGCAGTTCTTATTCCCAACCCCCTGTTGGCACTGGTGTCAGCAATGCATTTATATGTGAAATTAATACTTCGGCGTTTACAGGTATTCAAAGTTATAACAATACGAATGCTACAACAGGTAAATTGAGTGAATACACACTTTACCCAAATCCTACAAATGGTGGTGTAACTATTAGAGGTGCAATACCTGATAATTCTGTTATACAGGTACTAAATAATTTAGGGCAGGTTGTTTATTCAGTACAACAACATAGTTCTGTTATGGAATTATCACTTGACTTAAGTAATTTAACAAATGGTATGTATATGGTAAATATTCTAAACGGGCATTCGTCTGAATCAAAAAAAGTTATTATCTTTAAGTGATAAATGAGGTTATTTATAATTCGGATAATTATCCTAACGGGTATTGGAGTTGCAATACCTGTTACTTTTTTTGCCCAAAACTGGACTAGAGTAGGGCCTGCATCAAGTAGTTATGGAGGTGGATTAAGTAATGTAGTTACTGATTTTTATACTGACACAATTAATAACCGTTTATATGTGTCGGGTGGATTTACCGACACCTCCTGTCATAGTGGAGGCTGTTATAATTTTGCATATTGGGATAACGTTGCATGGCATTATATAGGAGATTCAATTGGAGTTCCACAAAGGTCTCCTTTTGTGTATTATCAGGGAAAATTATTTTCCTCGAATTTCAGTAAGCAATATAACAGTAATTCTAGTTACGGCTATCTTGCTTACCATAATTTAAATTATTGGACAAGGACAGATTCTGTGCACGGTTTGATTGTAGCACTAAAATTAATCAATAATAAATTATACATGGTTGGCGGTTTTGATACCGTTAATGGAGTTAAGGCTTATGATATAGCTTATAAAGATTCCATTGGATGGCACGCTATAGATACAACCACTTGGGGGATGGGAGGGGTAAATGGGTTTAATGGAGGTTTTTTAGATGTTGCTGAATATAATGGAGATATTTATATTGCAGGAAACGTATCAAGCTATGATGGTACTATAAATAAACTGGCAAAGTGGAACGGAAGTGTATGGAGCAATGTGGGAGGAGTTATGTTTTCAACTGGTTCATTTTCTGGGATTTCTCGCTTGTGTGTTTATAACGGAGAGCTTTATGTAGGAGGGGACTTTTATCAGCCTGGTTTTAGTATTGCCAAATGGAATGGAAGTGCTTGGTCTCAATTAGGTACAGGTTTAACTGATTCATTGGGAGACCCTGGAGAAGTTGAGGAAATGATTGTTATAAATAACAAGCTTGTTATTAGCGGCAGTTTTAATTTTGCTGGAGGCATACCTGCCAATGATATAGTGGAATGGGATGGTACAAAATTTTGTGCCTTTGGGGGCAAGTTTGATAACAACGAAATTACAACTTTTGCAAATTTTAATAATCAAATTTATATAGCTGGACCTATATACGCTGACACGGTTTATATATGTAATATAGGCAGATGGGTTGGTGGCAGTTATAGAGATACTTGTGGTATTGATGCCGCAACAAGCATAAAACAATTATCAGTAAGTAATGAGCAGGTATCAGTTTATCCAAATCCCAACAATGGCAATTTTACTATAGAAACTAATAGCACTGAAAAACAAAACATACAAGTGTATGATGTAAATGGTAAAATGGTATTGAGTCAGTTTATAAGCGGAAGAGCTAATATAGATGCCAGTAGTTTATCTGACGGTGTTTATAATATGAGCATTATTGGTAATGAGGCAATGATAAATAAGAAGTTGGTTATTATAAGATAAAATTTTAAGACAATGATATGGGAGAAAGCCTTGCGGAGATGAGAAACTTTTTTATTTCTTATCTTGCATTATATTTTTTAGCCTACCGGAACAGGTGCATATAATGAAAACCATAGTACCGGTTCTAACAGCGATGCTTTCTATTGCTGAAATTAACGGCACTTCAGGTGTAGCTGGTATTCAAAATCAAAGCAGTTCAAATTTATTTAAAGTAAATGAGTATTTAATTTATCCGAACCCCAACAATGGGCAGTTTACGATAAAAGGTGCTTTGCCACAAAACACACAGTTGCAGGTGATAAATACTATAGGGCAAGTGGTGTATAGTGTGCTTCAAGAAAATGCAATGGATGAAACCCAACTGGACTTAAGCGGTTTACCTAATGGTTTATATCTGCTTAACATTATAAAAAGTTCTTCAACAACTTCTCAAAAAATATGTATCTTTAAATAAAAATTGAAAGTATTTTTTAAAATACTAATTATAACGGGTATAAGTATACTTATACCCGTTATTTCTTTTGCCCAACATTGGCAAGTGGCAGGTGATAGCTGTTATGTTAGCGGCGGAGCTACTCGTTTATTAACGGATACTATCAATAACCGAGTATATTGTTCTGGAAATATTGCTTATCGAGGTTGTGTAAATTACTACTCACCAAGTTCAGAGCCAAATAATAATTGTTTGGGGTATTCTTATTGGAACGGCAGTAAATGGATTTCCATTGGCGACTCGCTTCCTGCTGAAAATGACCATAGACCTTTATGTATGTACCATGATACTTTGATAAGCAGTTATTTTTACCTTAGTTATGCAGATCAATCCACCGGCCCTGTGGATTATGTAGGTAAATGGACAGGCAGTGTGTGGAACAGGGGACTCTCTGATTCTACAGACGGTATTGTTGATAGACTTAAAGTAATAAACGGCAGGCTTTATGCCGCAGGTTATTTCGGGTCAATAGGAAATATTAATACTATAAATGTGGCTTATAAGGACAGTTTAGGCTGGCATGCTATAGATACGACTACTTGGAACCCGAACTATGGTTTGGTAGATGTGGAAGAATATAATGGCAGTATTTATATATGCGGTAATTTTCAATCAAGAGACGGAACTATATCGCGCTTAGCAAAATGGAATGGGACAAAATGGACTAACGTGGGGGGAACTATGTTTAACCAAAGTATGGATGGTGCAGAAGCACTTTGCAAGTATAATGGTTATTTATATGTAGGCGGTTACTTTAGCCCATCTATGGGCGACCCGGGGAACAGCATAGCTAGATGGAATGATACAATATGGGAGGCTTTAGGTACAGGTCTTGTAGATTCTTTTAGTAACCCCGGACAGGTACAAGATATAAAAGTAATAAATGGTAAATTAGTAATAGCAGGTGGCTTTAGCTTTGCCAATGGCATACCTGCTGTCGCTATTGTAGAGTGGGACGGTAGCCGTTTTTGTTCTTTTGGCGGGAATTTTGACAACAGCATCGCTAATGTAGCTGGCTTTGGAAATGAAATAATGATAACAGGGCCTGCGCAGATATATGACACCTATGCCGGAGATACTATTTACACCTGCAACCCCGCCCGTTGGACAGGAGGAAGTTATCGGGAATCGTGTAGTGAGGCTTTAGGCGTTAAGCAGGTATTCGTAAATAACCAGCAGCTAAATATATATCCAAACCCCAACAACGGGAGTTTTGTTATAGAAACAAATGCAACAGAAAAGCAAAGAATGCAAATGTATGATGTAAATGGCAGGCTTGTTTTAAACCAAACCATAAGCGGTAAAACAAGCATAGATGCCAGTAGCTTGGGTGAAGGTGTTTATAATGTGAGTATTATTGGCAGTGTTAGTATGGAAAACAAAAGGTTGGTCATTGTTAAGTAAAACCTTTTTATCTTTTTTCTGTAGTTCGTTTTTTTTAAAGTAAAATGAAAAGAGTATTATTTATTTTAAGCCTTGCCCTAAGAGTAGAAGCCAAACTCTATGACCTGTTAGGAAATGAAATACTAAGCACTAAAGAAAATGAGATTGATGTAAGCAACGGGCTCCTATTCTCTTGTGCCGCAAGATGCCATATACACCTACAGTAACACCATTACCAATGTAGCCAGTAATTGTATTAATGCAACTTCTGTTGGTTCTTCGGGTGCTACGCAAGGGTTTATTACAGCAGCCCAAAATACATTGACCGTACAATATAATTCTGCCGCTACCAGTTTACAAAGCCCACCCTTAGCAGCTGTAAATATTAGTGGCAGCGAGTATGTAAAAGTTAGCAATAACCCTGTTGTAGGAACTACTTTAACTTCTTATCCGGCAACCTATCCTCAATTTATAGAGGGTGTTTATGTGAGTGCAAGCCCGGGTAGCCGTATTACTTGTAATGCAGTAAGCGGCGTAGGCGAAGGGTTTGTATGGAGTGGTACTAATCACGGAAGTATGTGGCTTGAAAACACAATGCACACCAGTCAATACGGTTTGGTATTGCGTAGTAGTGGAATAATGGACAATCAGGGAACAACCGGAGGGCATCCTGCACGCTTATGCGGAGATATTTTTGGTACTACGGGTGATATTACTATATCACAAACCTTATCTGATAATTCTAATCCGGGTATTTCAGGTTCAAGTAGCATTTTATACAATTTAGCAACCCCATGTACAGGTACTACCGCTACTATACCTTGTACAAATTCCTTTACAAATACACCATCAGTTGCCTATACAGCATCAGGCGGTACGGTTACTTTAATTGCTGAAACAGGAGCCAGTTGGTATTTATGTACCAGTGAAGGAGGTAATGGCAGGATGATGGCAGCAGATACCAATGGTTTATCTACACTTGGCGGTATGCCATCGGATAGTGTTTTACAAAGCTATTTGGTTGCAGGAACGCCTTTGCCCGTATATGATTATGAAACACGTTGGGCAAAACAGTATTATGTAAACAAACTAAAACCCACCATAGCTGCCAATAGTACTTATGCCAATGCCAAATCATTTGCCTTAACAGATGTGGCGATAAAGAATAGGAATTACAGTAATGCCCAAAGCATGAACAATGCCATTAGCCCTTCTAATATTATTGAACGTAATTGGCAAAGTGTGGATAATGCACTGCTTAAATTGCAAAATGACACCTTAATCCAAAGCGACATAAGCGTTTTACAAACGATTGCCCAACAATGCCCTTTAAGCGGTGGTAGTATTGTTTATAAAGCAAGGGCTATATTAAATGTTTATTACAACGCAATTTTTACTTATCCGAATGATTGTCCTGTAAATAATGGAGGAAGCAACACCAGCTCAAGAATACAAAATACAAGTGGAATAACTGCTGATGTAGCACCAATTCAAACGGTAAACTTGTATCCAAACCCGAATAACGGAACGATGATGCTTGATTACAGCATAAATGATGATGCGCGTTTGGAAATTACAGATATTACTGGTAATTTAGTAGGAACATATAATTTACCTGCAACAGGAACTACCATGAAAGTACAAAGCAATAATTTACAAAATGGTATGTATCTGTATCGTGTTATCAGCAATAATGTTGTTATTAAATTGGGTAAGATTGTGGTTATGCAGCAATAGTGAAAATTAAAATAGCTATATCAATCTTTATTCTGAGTCTTAGTAATAGCACTAAGGCTCAGAATTTAGTTGTTAATCCAAGTTTTGAGCAGCACACCAACTGCCCAACAGCAGAAAGCCAAATAAATTATTGTATCTCATGGACTAATGGGGATGCTTTAGGCACCGTTGATTATTATTCGGCTAATGGTTGTACAGGTAATTTTTCACCTCCAGTTTTAAAACCAGTATCATATTTAACATGGTATCAGCAGCCTTTAAGTGGTGAATCGTTTGCAGCTTTTATTCCATACTATGGTCAAGGTGCAAATCCGTTGGGCGTAGAATATCCACAAGGAAAATTTAGCAGCCCTTTAGCTGCAAGTCAATTATATTATGTTGAATTTTATATTAATGCTGCATCACAGCAAGAATACTGTATACATGATATAGCTGCATTAATTACAGACACATCTGGCTTTGTTAATACAAGTAATGTGCAAAATTATCATCCACAAATTTTACCTGCACCTAATGTAATATATCAAGATACTATTAAATGGATGCGGATTAAAGGTTATTATACTGCACAGGGTGGTGAAAATTATATAACAATTGGGAATTATACGCCTTATGGATATGAATTAAAAGATTCTGTCTCTTCACCATATAAAGTTGCATATTACTTTATTGATAGTGTGGGGGTTTATCCGGTAACCCAGTGGAATAGTTGGAATGCCGGACCCGATAAATATATTAATTATGGAGACAGCGCAGAGATAGGAAACCCCTGTAGTGATTATAGTATTTTTGACTGGATAACAAGTACAAACGGAATTACTTATTTAAGTGATAGCACGATGCCGCAAATATGGAGCAAACCGCCTGTTACCACAACGTACTATGTAACCAAAACACAGGGTACAAATGTATTTCAGGATACGGTAACGGTTCATGTAGCAGGTGGTGCAGGTATAAAACAGTTATCAGGTAGTAATATGGATATTTCTATTTACCCAAACCCTGCTAATCATAAAGTTTACATAGGTGTAAAAGAAATAAGCGAGATTAAGCTATATGATTTGTTGGGAAATGAAATACTAAGCACTAAAGAAAATGAGATTGATGTAAGCAGCATAGTGAATGGTGTTTATTTTATTCAGATAAGCGCAAAAGGGAATAACTACACACAAAAATTTATTGTGCAGCATTAAATGCGTTAAGAGCATGATAGTATAACATAAGGTTATAACAGTAAATAAAATATCCCTGCAATAATGCTATTGCAGGAATAGTATAGATAAGAAAAAAAATCATTAACTATTTACAACTAATTTTTGCATAACCATTTTACCGTCGCTTCCTGTAATGGTTATCATATATACTACGTTTACCAAAGTATTTTGTAAAACAACCACACCGTTATTTACAGCTTTAACACCTAAAGTTGTGCGTTTTTTGTCTAAAGAAGTGCTTATTGATGCAATGAACATGATAGTTGATGCAATGAGCATGCTGGTTGATGCAATGAGCATGCTGGTTGATGCAATGAGCATGCTGGTTGATGCAATGTTCATGATAGTTGATGCAATGAGCATGATGGTTGATGCAATGAGCATGATGGTTGATGCAATGAGCATGATGGTTGATGCAATGTTCATGATAGTTGATGCAATGAACATGATAGTTGATGCAATGAGCATGATGCTTGATTACAGCATAAATGATGATGCGCGTTTGGAAATTACAGATATAACAGGTAATTTAGTAGGAACATATAATTTACCTGCAACAGGAACTACCATGAAAATACAAAGCAATAATCTACAAAATGGTATGTATCTGTATCGTGTTATCAGCAATAATGTTGTTATTAAATTAGGTAAGATTGTGGTTATGCAGCAATAGTGAAAATTAAAATAGCTATATCAATCTTTATTCTGAGTCTTAGTAATAGTACTAAGGCTCAGAATTTGGTTGTTAACCTAAGTTTTGAACAACATACGAATTGCCCGACGGCGTTCAGTCAAATAAATTATTGTGATTCTTGGAATAATGGAAGTAGTCAAAGTACATGCGATTATTATTCAGCAAATGGTTGTACCGGAGATTTTTCCCCCCCTCTTTTAAATCCTGTGTCTTCGGTAACTTTTTATCAGCAGCCCTTAAGTGGTAAATCATTTGCAGGATTTTTACCTTACTTCTCAGGTGGCACTCTTAGAGAATTTCTACAAGGAAAATTCAATACACCTTTAGCTGCAAGTCAATTATATTACGTAGAGTTTTACATTAACGCCACT
This sequence comes from Candidatus Saccharimonadota bacterium, assembly GCA_903970545.1. Classification (GTDB taxonomy): domain Bacteria; phylum Bacteroidota; class Bacteroidia; order B-17B0; family Aurantibacillaceae; genus PALSA-968. The sequence continues at coordinate 22,472 of CAJCJB010000315.1, forward strand.
TGGAATCAAGAGTATTTCATACATGATATTTTTGGTTTAATAACAGATACAACTGGGTTGGTTGACCAAAATAATGTACAAAATTACAGCCCGCAAATTTTACCTGCACCTAATGTTATTTATCAAGATACACTTAGATGGATGCGAATTAAAGGATTTTATGCTGCTCACGGTGGAGAGAGTTGCATAACCATAGGTAATTATACACCTGAGGGGCATGAATTAAAAGATTCGGTTCCTTCATCATATCAATACGCATCCTACTTTATAGATAGTGTGGGGGTTTATCCGGTAACCCAGTGGAATAGTTGGAATGCCGGACCCGATAAATATATTAATTATGGAGA
>CAJCJB010000316.1 GCA_903970545.1 Candidatus Saccharimonadota bacterium
AAAATTAAATCCCAATTATGAGCTGGCTGTATTACAAAGAGGGATAACTTATTGTATGCTCAAAAAAGATAATTTGGCAATAAACGATTTAACCAAGTCAATAGCAATCAACTCGTCTTCGGCTAAGGCGTACTATTACAGATTTTTGGCTAAAAGAGCTGAAAAAGATTTTGCAGGAAGTTACAACGACTTAAAAAAAGCTGAAAGCATTGATGATAAATACGTGACAGAAGAATTGAATAAGATGTATTATTAGTAAATCATATATCTTACTCAAAATCCCTATAAAGTAAATACTTTTTACGGATAGATTTAAACTTGCTTATATCAGCCTGCCAGCTTTGTCTTATTTTAGCATCAGATGCGCCTGCTTTTATCTGCTCTTGCAACTTTGCATTTCCTGCATGGAAGTTAAAGTTCTCATCAAAAAAATCAGGTTTGTTCAATTGTTTATACATACCGCTAAGCCATAGCAAATACAATTGTCTGGAGTCTTTAATATAGCTGTCGGCAAAAGCTCTTAAATCATGCCCGTAGCAAACCTGTCCGTTATACTTAGGTGTTTTAGCACCATCGGTAGGATGGGGAGTAAAATTAAACTCAGTGTTCTTTAAATCAGGATGCCCAATTACCTGAAAAGGAAAATCAGTTCCTCTGCCCACACTAACAATACTCCCTTCAAACAAACCAAGCGCAGGATACAAATAAACCGCTTTCATGTTAGGCAAATTAGGAGATGGTTTAACAGGCAACTGGTACATATCAAAATGAGTATAATTAATTACCGGAATAACTTTTAAATCACACACAATTTTGTTGGTTAGCCAACCTTCCCCATTAACCATTTGAGCGTATTCACCATACGTCATACCATAAACCAAAGGTACAGGGTGCATACCGAGGAATGATTTATAAGCAGGTTCTAATACAGGTCCGTCAATATAATACCCATTTGGGTTGGGGCGATCTAACACAATAAACATCTTTTTGTTTTCTGCGGCAGCTTCCATGCAATTACTCATGGTAGATATGTAGGTATAAAAACGCACGCCCACATCCTGAATATCATAAACCAATACATCAACATCAGCAAGGTCTGCTGCGGCAGGCTTCATGTGTTTGCCATATAAGGATATGATAGGCAGTCCGGTCTTTTTATCTTTACCACTGTTTACCTGTTCTCCTGCATCGGCTTGTCCTCTAAAGCCATGCTCGGGACTAAATATTTTCTTAATGTTTACCTTTAACGAAAGAAGTGTATCAACTAAATGAGTGCTATTTATTAACGAGGTTGGATTAGCGATAATAGCTACACGTCTTCCTTTAAGAAGAGGAAGATATTTATCTGTTTGCGAAGCTCCTGTTTTAATATCTTTCTCATACAATACCTTTGTTTGAGAATAGGGTTGGGCAAAGCAGGTAATAAATATCAGGTAGCAGGTTACAGTAAATAGAACTCGTTTAATCATCAACGCAAATATAATTCTAAATACTAACTTTGAATTCTTGACTTAAAATTTTTGACTTATTAATTTAGCCACTTACATAGCCAGCAGATTGTGGAATACTAAGCTGCAAAAGAAATCTATTGCGGCACCTGTAGTTAAAATTGCTATAGGAAGTATTGTATTGGGTATTGCCGTAATGATATTAACGGTAAGCATTGTTACGGGGTTTAAGAACGAGATTAAAAGCAAAGCCATTGGTTTTTCGGGAGATGTGGTGATTAGTGCCTATACCAACAACAACTCCTTTGAACAGGAACCTCTAAACATGCAAGCTCCCTTCTTAAATGAATTGAAGACCGATAAAGAAATTAAACATATTCAGCCCTTTGCAACCAAGAATGCCATCATTAAAACTGCCGACGAGAACGAAGGGATTATTATTAAAGGAGTGGATAACAAATACGATTGGACTTTTATAAAGCAATATATGTTGCAAGGTAAGATTCCGGTTTATGGAGATTCGCTTAGCTCGGATAGTATTTTAGTTTCTAATACTATGGCATTAAAGCTGAATGCCATAGTGGGTGATAAACTCCTTACTTACTTTGTAAGCAGGAAACATACTGAAGATAGCAGCGTTAGTTTAGGCTATGAACAAAGGGTACGTAAGTTTATTGTGAGTGGTATTTATCAAACAGGCTTTGCTGATATTGATAATAATATTGTATTTGCCCATTTAAAACAAATACAAAAACTAAACTACTGGGGTGCTAATCAGGCGGGGGGATTTGAAGTAGAGCTGAAAGACTTTACTACACTAGATGCTCAAACAGAAATTATAAATGAAACTGTAGGGCAAAATGTAGAAGCCAAATCGGTAAAGAGCATCTACCCTACTCTGTTCTCCTGGCTTTCATTATTAGACAGCAATGCGGTTATTATTATTACGCTCATGATACTGGTAGCAGTTATTAATATGATTTCTGCTTTGTTGATTTTAATATTAGAGCGCAGCAATACCATTGGTTTGCTAAAAGCCCTTGGAGCCGATAATGGTTTCGTGCAAAAGGTATTCCTGTTTCAATCTTTTAAAATGTTGTTACAGGGTTTGCTTATTGGTAATTTAATTGGAGTTGCGTTAACTTTATTACAACAACACTTTAAGCTTGTAAAGCTTGCACCCGAGAGTTATTATGTTTCTTTTGTGCCGGCAGAGCTGCACTTAGACCAACTACTACTGCTAAATCTCTTAACTATTGCTTGCTGTTTAGTAATGATGCTACTGCCTGTTTTAATTATCAGCAAAGTAACCCCTGTAAAGAGTTTGAGGTTTAAGTAAGAGGGCGTTCCGTTGATTACAACGTCGGGCTTTATACTTCAATCCCCCAGTTTATTTTGCACCTTTCTTAACAGGTTAGAAGCTCTTCCTAAATAGTTGGGAGGCGTTCCCAAGTCATTAGAAGTCATTCCTAAGTCGTTAGGAGCCGTCCCTAACTTACTTGGAGTCATTCCTAGTAGACACGAAATCGTTCCAAGTATACATGGAAGAGCTCCTAGTTTAAACGGAATCATTCCTAGTTTACTTTATATCGTTCCAAGTAAACACGGAGTAGCTCCTAACTTACTCGGAATCGTTCCGAGTTTCCTCGGGATAGCTCCAAGTAAACGTGGGATAGCTTCTAGTAAACGCGGAGGTGCTCCTAATGACATGGTTTTGCCTTCCTACAAAGCAGCCTTCACCAAAAACTTACCTTCTAATATAGGCACTACAGGTGCAGAGTTAGGCATGAGGCAATAGCGTATGTCTTTTTTAAGGTTTAGTTTGGCAAAACGCTCTTTATGTGATGAATAATTAAGAAACTTGGTTGGGCGCTCCTTCCCTATTTGGTAGAGATATTTAAGTGCCAAACAACCATCTCCCAAGCGGTAATCGGCGCTTTTATCTATAATTTGTTGGGTAACAGCTCCGGCAAAAAGGGAGTCTTCCATATTAAATTTATTCTTCCAACCCGAGCAAAGCAATAAAATACTGCAGTTTTGTTTAATGAGCCAATCGCACAACACATCTATATTAAGGAAAGAACCTATTACAACCTTGTAGGCATTTCTTGCGGCTTCTATGGCTTGGGTGCCATTGGTAGTAGTAAGAGCAATGGTTTTATCTTTTACATGGTTGCCCATATAGTCGTAAGGAGAGTTGCCAAAATCAAAGCCTTCTAACTTAATGGCATCTCGCTCTGCTCCTGCCAACATACCTTGTTTCTTATATTGCAAGGCTTCTTCAACAGTGGCTACCGGAATTATCTTTTCAGCCCCGTAATGAAACGCCACACAAATAGCCGATGTAGCCCTAAAAACATCTATAACCACTACAATACTCTCGGTGTCGGCATAAACCGGATATAAGTAAGGAGAAAAGCAGGCATCTATTTTTAAACGAGGCATCTAATGTGTTTAAGCGCGTTCAATAATAACGGCATAACCCTGTCCAACACCAATACACATAGTTACCAAGGCGTATTTTTTGTTAGGGTGTTTGTGTAGTTCTAATGCAGCAGTATTTAAAATACGTGCTCCGCTCATTCCTAATGGGTGACCAATAGCAATAGCCCCTCCGTTTGGATTAATACGGGCATCATCATCTGCCAAGCCCCATGCACGAATGCAAGCCAGACTTTGCGCGGCAAAAGCTTCATTCAACTCAATAATATCCATATCTTTTATGCTAAGATTAGCACGATGTAAGGCTTTTTTAGCCGCTTCAATAGGGCCAATACCCATAATGCGAGGCTCAACACCAGCTACTCCCATAGATACAATACGCGCTAATGGTTTCAATCCAAATTGCTTAATCCCTTCTTTAGAAGCTAATAACAAAGCAGCAGCCCCATCATTTAAACCGGAAGCGTTTCCGGCAGTAACCGTACCGTCTTTTCTGAAAGCAGGTTTTAGTTTAGCCAGTATCTCTAAACTCGAGTTGGGTTTAATAAACTCATCAGTACTAAATAACTTAGGGTCTCCTTTTTTTTGAGGAATACTAACTGCAACTATCTCTTCAGCTAAACGCCCTGATTGATTTGATTTTGAAGCTTTTAGTTGTGAATGTAAAGCAAACTTATCCTGGTCTTCTCTGTTAATTTTATACTGCTCGGCAACGTTCTCGGCAGTATCGCCCATGCTATCCACACCATATAGTTCTTTCATTTTAGGGTTAATAAACCTCCACCCGAAACTACTATCAAACATTTGGGCATCTCTGCCAAAAGCAGAGCTTGTTTTACTGATAACCCAAGGACCACGCGTCATGTGCTCAACCCCACCGGCCACATACAGCAATCCATCTCCCGTCATTAAGCCACGAGCAGCTTCCATACAGGCATTTAACCCCGAAGCGCATAAACGGTTAATGGTTTGTCCGGCCACCGTAACCGGATATCCTGCCAATAACAAAGCCATTCGGGCAACATTACGGTTATCCTCTCCCGCCTGATTAGCACAACCCAATACCACATCTTCAATAACGGCTGGGTCTATATTAGGGTTTCGCTTTAAAAGTTCTTTTAATACAATGGCAGCTAAATCATCGGCACGCACTTCACTTAATGTTCCTCCAAAGTTGCCAATGGGTGTTCTTATACCGTCTATAATAAATGCTTCGTGTTTCATAGTGTTAATTTTTATCCTTTACTTGCAAAGGAAATAGGGTGTTGCAAATTTAGGCTTTATTCTTATTTTTGCTTGCTTTTTTACCATGAGTAAAATAAAATATAAATTCAATACCAAAAGCCTTACATATGAAAAGGTTCATACTTCGTGGAAAGAACGGAGTTTGAAACTCCTTTCCTATTTGGCTACCGGAACTGTATTTGCTACCATTACCATTATTCTGGCTTATAAGTTTTTAGATTCTCCTAAAGAGAAGAAACTACACCGCGAGATTGAAAAGATACAATTAGAGTATGATTTATTGAGTCAGAAAATGGATATGGCTCAAACTGTGTTAAGTGATTTACAGGATAGAGATAACAATATTTACCGCGTTATTTTTGAGGCAGAACCTATACCCAGCAGCATACGCAAGGCGGGTTTTGGTGGAAGCGAGCGTTATAAAAACTTAGAAGGTTTTGAAAGTACTGAGTTAATGCAGGAGACTTCCAAGAAATTGGATGTGTTGTTGAAGCAATTGTATATACAATCAAAATCATTTGATGATGTATTGAAACTGGCTAAGAACAAGGAGCAAATGCTTAATTCTATTCCTGCTATAATGCCATTAAATATTAAAAATCTTATTCGTCAGCCGGGTGGTTTTGGATGGCGCACACATCCTATTTATAAAACACAGGAAATGCACCCCGGTATGGATTTCCCTGCTGCTGAAGGAACTCCGGTTTATGCTACAGGAGATGGTGTGGTTGCTACTGCAGATGCTATGATGCAGGGCTATGGAAACCATGTGGTAATCGACCATAGCTTTGGTTACCAAACGCTTTACGGGCATTTAAGTAAAATAAGCGTAAGACCCGGACAAAAAATTAAACGTGGAGAATTGGTTGGTTTGGTTGGTAGCACAGGTTTAAGTACCGCACCACATTTGCATTACGAGGTTATTAAAAACAACCAAAAGGTTAACCCCATTAATTTTTATTACAACGATTTAAATCCCGAGCAATACCAGCAGATGCTGCAGTTATCGCAGCAATCTACCCAGTCGTTCGACTAATATATGTCCTCACACAAAATTAGTTTTAATACGGCTGTAGCCATTGTTGTAGCCAACATGATAGGCACCGGTGTTTTTACCAGCATAGGTTTTCAGGTAATAGGTATTCAATCTGCTTTTGCAATTGTTTTATTATGGGTAATTGGTGGCGTAATGGCTTTGTGCGGAGCATTGGTATATGGCGAAGTTGGTGCAGCTTTTCCTCAATCAGGTGGGGAATATAATTACCTCTCTAAGTTATACCATCCGGTTGTTGGCTTTTTAAGCGGATGGGTATCTTCTACCGTTGGTTTTGCAGCTCCGGTTGCATTAGCCTCTATGGCGTTGGGCAAGTATGTAAACAGTGTTTTTACAGATATAAACCCAACTACCATTGCTTTGGTGGTAGTGTTAATTATTACCTCTATTCATGCTACACATATTAAAATGGGAGCAGCTTTTCAGCGATATGCTACGCTGTTTAAAATTGTTTTTGTTAGTCTGTTTATTATTTGCGGATTTATCTACGCTAAGCCAACACACGTTATTTCTTTTATGCCAGATAGTAATTCTTTTCAGGATGTGTTTGCCAATGCTGCTTTTGCTATCTCTTTGTTTTGGGTGTCTTATTCTTATAGCGGTTGGAATGCCGCAGCTTACATTACAGGTGAGATAGAAAACCCACAAAAGAATCTACCTAAATCTTTATTGGTTGGCACTTTATTAGTTAGTGTTTTATATGTCTTATTAAATATGCTATTCTTGTATTCAACACCTGTTGCCGATTTAAAAGGACAAGTAGAAATAGGTCATATCAGCGCCACTCATATTTTTGGTGCGCAAATGGGTAATGTAATGAGCATGGTTATTTCTCTGCTATTGGTATCATCCATCAGTGCTATGGTACTGGCAGGACCAAGAGTAATCTCATCCATAGGAGCAGATGTGAAAGCACTTAATTTCTTTGCCACAAAAAACAAATATAGTGTTCCCTATGTGGCTGTTATCTTTCAATCGGTAATAAGTATTGTATTAATACTTACCGCGCAGTTCAATCAGGTATTGGAGTTGATTGGTTTTACTTTAACACTATTTACAACCCTTACCGTTTTTGGGGTGTTTATTTTACGAACCAGAATTAAAAAGCAAGAAGCAAGAATAAAGCACGAAGAAGCAAATATTAAGAATTTAACTATTAGCATACAGCAGGTAGATTATAAAAGGTATCAAACCTGGGGCTACCCCGTTACGCCTATTTTGTTTCTTTTAATTAATGGCTGGATACTATATTATGGCTTTACCTCTAAGCCTGAATCATCTCTATATGGCTTGCTGATTGTTTTGGCAGGCTTACCTATCTACTTTTTGGGGAGAAAGAAGGCAGAAAGTACCCCTCTATAACTGTTAAAAAGCAGTTTTATGGTTTGAAAACCAGTTATTTGAAAAAAATAACTTTATCAGCCCGTCATATTGTGGTATATTTGTACCCCCTTCTTTTTAGGGAAGAAGGGATTAAAGTAACAATATAAACCCCTCTGCTGCTCCCTAAAGGTAACAGATACAAGTAAAGAAAAATGACCGAAAAACACATTGAAACTGAAACCCCAACTGCCGATTTCGATTGGAACATGGTTGGCAAAAAACAAGATTCTTATTCTGCTGACGACCGTCAACGCTTAGAAGACCTGTACGAGAAAACTTTAAAAACTGTAGTAAACCTTGAAGTAATTGAAGGTACTGTAGTAGCTGTAAACGCACGCGAAGTTGTAGTAAACATCGGACACAAATCTGATGGCGTTATTCCCCGTAACGAATTTAAATACAATCCCGATTTAAAAGCCGGAGATAAAATTCCTGTATTTGTAGAACAACAAGAAGACGGTGGCGGACAACTTATCCTATCTCACAAAAGAGCACGTGCAACCGCATCTTGGGATAAAGTTTGTAAAGCCCTTGAAACAAGTGAAATTGTTAAAGGATACGTTAAATGCCGTACCAAAGGCGGACTGATTGTGGACGTATTTGGTATTGAAGCCTTCTTACCCGGATCTCAAATTGATGTAAAACCAATTCGTGATTACGATGTGTACGTTGGTAAAACAATGGAATTTAAGGTTATTAAAATTAACAACGAATTTAAGAACGTTGTAGTTTCTCACAAAGCACTTATTGAGGCTGAATTAGAAACTCAAAAACGCGAAATTATTGGTAAACTAGAAAAAGGTCAGGTATTGGAAGGTACCGTTAAAAACATCACGTCTTATGGTGTGTTTATTGACCTTGGCGGAGTTGACGGACTTATCCACATTACTGATTTATCCTGGGGGCGTATTGCTCATCCAGAAGAGATTGTTAAGCTGGATGAAAAAATCAATGTGGTTATCCTTGATTTTGATGATGACAAAAAACGTATTGCTCTTGGCTTAAAGCAATTATCTGCTCATCCTTGGGATGGTCTTAGTGCTGACTTAAAAGTTGGTGATAAGATAAAAGGTAAAGTAGTTGTTTTAGCTGATTATGGTGCATTTATTGAAGTTCAACCGGGTGTTGAAGGTTTAATTCACGTAAGTGAAATGAGCTGGAGCCAGCATTTACGTACTGCCCAAGACTTCTTAAAAGTTGGACAGGAAGTAGAAGCGGTTGTGATTACTTTAGACAGAGAAGACCGCAAAATGAGCTTAGGTGTTAAACAATTAACTCCTGATCCTTGGTCGTTTATCTTAACTAAATATCCAAAAGGTTCTCGCCACACAGGTACTGTACGCAACTTTACTAACTTCGGCGTATTCGTTGAGTTAGAAGAAGGTGTAGATGGTTTGGTACATATTTCTGATTTATCTTGGAACAAGAAAATAAAACATCCATCAGAGTTTACTAAAGTAGGTGATAAAATGGAAGTTACCGTAATGGAGATTGATGCCGATAACCGTCGTCTTTCTTTAGGACATAAACAACTGGAAGAAAACCCTTGGGATGTATTTGAAACCATCTTTACCGAAGATTCAGTTCATACAGGAACTGTACTTTCTGTAAACGATAAAGGTGCCGTAATAGGTTTACCGTATGGTGTAGAAGGATTTAATCCAAGTAAGCATTTAATTAAAGCTGATAAAACACAAGCTAAAGCTGAAGAAGTACTTGAGTTTAAAGTGTTAGAATTTAGCAAAGATTCTAAACGTATATTGGTATCTCATGCACGTACGCACGAAGAAGAAAAACGTGCGCATGAAAAAACAGTTAAAGCAACTAAAGCAGCAGAGCAGGATGAAACGCAAAAAGCAGTTAAAAAAGTAAAAGATACCCAAGAGAAAACAACTTTAGGAGATATTTCTGCTTTATCTGACCTGAAAAATGAAATGGACGCTAAAAAATAAGCGCCCAAAAGAAAATCCTTGCAGCTTGCCGGCTGCGGGGTTAGACTAAAAACACATGCGGTTTTTGGTTTTTTGAGAGGAAAGAGCCGTTCTGAAAAGAGCGGCTTTTTCTTTTTAGCTTACGCTTGAAGCATTTTCCTTTAGCATGAAGCTATGGGGGTTCAAAATGAGGCAGTACCCACTTTTTTGTTAAAATAGACAGGTAAATGTTAAAATTGGGTACTTTCGCATCTTATAACCCAAATAATATGCAATTCCCCGAAACAGAACTTATCATAACAGATAAAAATAACGTTTATCACTTAGATATTAACGAAGAACATATTGCAGATGACATCCTTTTGGTAGGCGACCAGGGTAGGGTAGAGCAAATCTCTAAAATGTTCTCTAAAGTAGAGTGTAAGGTTCAACACCGCGAGTTTGTTACGCATACGGGCATGTTTAACGGTAAGCGTATTAGTGTTATCTCTACCGGCATTGGTACTGATAATATTGATATTGTCATAAACGAGCTGGATGCCGCCGTAAATATTAATTTAAAAACCCGCACGTTGAAAGATAAGATGCGTAGTCTTAATATTATTCGTTTGGGTACTTCGGGGGCTTTGCAGGCTGATATACCTGTTAACTCGTTAGTGGTGTCTCAATATGGTTTGGGTTTAGATGGTTTGCTAAATTATTATGCCGATTATAAATCCATCAACGAAGATTTTATCAGCGATGCTTTTATGAAACATACCGATTGGACGGCGAATCTGCCCTATCCATACTGCGTTAAAGCGGATGATACCCTTTTTAAGAAGTTTGCACAGGGTAATCCAACAGGTATTACCGCTACTGCTCCGGGCTTCTATGGTCCGCAAGGCCGGCAATTACGCTTAAAAGCAGCCAAACCAAATCTTAATGAGTTATTGACTGAATTTAATGCAAACGGAATACGCATTACCAACTTCGAAATGGAAACCTCTGCCCTGTATGGTTTAGGCAAATTACTGAACCATAAGTGCCTTACCGTGTGTGTAATTATAGCAAACAGGGTTATAAAACAGTTTACTTCCGACTATAAAAAGAGCGTAGAGCACCTAATTACCAATAGTTTAGAGAGATTAACAACCTGATTGTTGATATGTATTTGTTTTCCTTAAATTAAGCGTTCTTTAGTGGCTTAATTTTGTGTTGTGGGTAAACAACGCATCAATAAAAAAGAACTTAATGCGCTAATTCATTTGCTGGACGATCCGGATGAAGGAATTTATTCTGAGATTAAAAGCAAGTTTGTTTCTCTTGGTCCCCCTGCCATCCCTCATTTAGAATCTGCCTGGGAACATACCTACGATATTATCATGCAGAAGCGTATAGAACACATTATACACTTCATACAATTTCAAAGGCTAAAAGTAGAGATAGAGAATTGGAGCACTAATGAAAGTGAAGACCTTCTGAAAGGATTATTAATCATTGCTCACTACCAATACCCAGATTTAAACGAAGAAAAATTAAGAAAGCAACTTAAGCAGATTACACAGGATGTTTGGCTTGATTTAAACGAAGACCTTACTGCTCTTGAAAAGATAAATGTACTTAACCACATTATTTTTGATGTACATAACTTTAGCGGAAGCGGCATAAACAACTACTATTCTCCGCAGAACTCCTTCTTTAATTGCCTGTTGGAAACTAAAAAAGGTAATCCGGTAATGCTTAGTTGTCTTTATATACTGGTTGCACAGGAGTTAAAGATACCTATCTATGGCGTTAACCTGCCCGAGCACTTTATCTGCGCTTATTTAGACGAAGATAAAAACCTGCTAAATCTATCGGCAGTAGATAGCATAAAAGAACATACTTTATTCTATATCAATCCTTATCGTAAGGGCGTTGTATTTCAGCATAGCGATATAGATGTTTTTGTAAAGCAATTAAAATTAGAAGCTATACCTTCTTTCTACCAACCTTGCAGTCATAAGGATATTATAATCCGTGTGCTTAGAAACCTTATTTTCTCTTACGAAAAACTTGGTCATACCGATAAGATTGAGGAACTAAGTTCTTTGATTGATATGATAAAGTAAAAACCGTAGGTTTCTCCAATTGAATTATCGCTTTATACCAATAAAAACAAATATATTTGGTACAATTAATTATAAATGCCTGAAAATTATACTGTCGAGTGGGAGCTGGAAGCCAAGAAACTGGCTGTTAAATCTGCTTCAAGAATCTATTTGCTAGCATCTGTAGTTGTTCCTTTCTTTGCTTTTTTTGAATATAATGGAAGTGCGGAACACTTTCAGCATTTTCTATTTATTTTCTTAGGAGTATCAGCTCTAATGTTGCTTATGGTAGTTTTACAAAGAAAACTCCATTTGCCTACTATTATTCAAATATATGGCGTGTCGGTGGTGCTTGCCTGTTGCTTTAGTTACATGGCTACTAAAACAGATGTTAGCAATGTACATAATTACATCATGGGTATCAGTGCCATTACGCTGGTTAGAGGCATGATATACTTCGGTAAAGTAATTCACTTGATTATTGTAACGCTAATAAATCATACACTTGCTTTTTGTTTACTTCATTTTTGCAGAGCAGAATCTATTGCAAGCATACCTCAAATAGAAAGCACTTTGTTTTTCGGCGTAATATTTATGATATTTTCCTTTGCAGGAATGAACATACGCTATAATCTAACAAAAGAGAATTTTATTAATTCACTTAAATTGCAATATTCTTTGGATTTAATAGAAGAAAAGCAAAAGGAGATTTTAGACAGCATTTACTATGCCCGCAGAATACAAAGGGTTTTAATTACTTCAGAAAAATATATAGAGAACAAATTAGGTAAGCTGATTGGAAAATAATCAGCTTATTTACTTCCTGAAAGCTTCTTAGCAATTAAATAATCCAGACTCACTTTCCCTGCGCCTGAGCATATAAGTGAGATGAACATTAAAATGTAGTAAAAGGGAATCTCATAACCATTATCTCCTGCCGGAAAACCATTAGCTAAATGCACTGTTTTTATGGCAACCAGCATGGTAATAATTAACGGAACAGATATAATACGCACACCAAGCCCTAAAATAAGTAATATAACTCCTAAACACTCGGTAAACGTAGCTAAATATGCCTGAAAATAAGGAGCCGGCAAGCCCATACCTTCAAACCATTCTCCAATGGAATGTATATCATGTAATTTCATCATAGCAGGTTCGTAAAAGCCATAGGCTAAAATTAATCTGAAAGCTAAAGGAGGAATAATATCCTTTAATATTTCAACTTTGCTTGCGTAATTAAGATAGATAGTCTTTAAACTCATAATTATTGTTTTCTAAAACCGAGTACAAACTCTTTCTTTTGAAGGTCTTTGCAGAAGTTTATAATTTGTTCCTGCGCAAAAGCTTTATCGGGGAAATTAAAAACAGGTTGTAGTTCTTCTACAATTTCGGTAATGCTTTTTTCTTCTTCTATCTTTTCAATAGTCAAAGCATAGAGCACTGATATATCTATAAATTGCACACGTCCTGTTTCTGGTTCGCGGTAAATTAAAATAAAGTATTGAGAAGGGTTATCTGTTTTTATTTCAGAGGGGTGTGTAGTATGTACCGGATATTTTACAGATAGGATACGGTATTCAGGATTAATAGCAATAACATCTGTATTCCAGTCTCCTTTTGTTTTGTAAGCAGGATATTCTTCGTCTTTCATGGTATGAATATCAAGTTCCATCCATTCAAATAATAATAAATCTTCTAAATAAGGAAGTTTATATTTCTCTTTAAAATCATTCTCGCAGGCATATTGATAAAACTCTCCCGGTAGTTTCCATATCTGTGGAGTTGAACAGGCATGATTACTGTAAAAGGTATTTACCATATCATCCCACAGTTTCGTATCGGCAAAGCCATAAAAAACAGGGAAGGCACTTTGCAAAATATCATCTATAATATTATACACCAACCTGCGGTAATGATGTACACGCTTCTGATTAACTTCAGTCGTTAACGTATTCTCTCCTGTACGGCAGTAATCAGACAGCTTGCTTTGTATTTTCTTCGTATCAGTTTGCAGCAGCATGTTGTGGTATCCAAGCGTTATTACATATTTTCTGCAAGCGGTTCAATTCGCCTTGCAGTTGCTCAAATTCAGGGAAGTTATAATCTCTTTCTAAAAGAACAGGAACCGGTTTTACTAATTGTATGGTGTAATCAAACAAATCAAACACCGGGTCTATAATATTTTCAGCATGTGTATCTATAATCAAATCTTCTTCTACCTGCAAATGCCCTGCCATGTGCATATAGGCGACTTTATCAAGCGGTAATCTCTTTATAAAATCGTGGGCATCGTATTTATGGTTAAATGAATTAACGTAAACATTGTTCACATCCAGCAGTAATCTGCAATCAGCTCCGTTTACTATTTCACTAATAAAGGTGTATTCTTCCATCTCGGCAGCTACGGGTGTATAATAACTTACATTCTCAATAGCAATCTTTTGTTCTAAAAAATCCTGAACGGTTTTTATACGCTCTATAATATGTTTAACAGCATCTTCTCTAAAAGGTATAGGCAGTAAATCGTATAAGTGTGCGTTATCGCACTTGGCATAACTAAGGTGCTCTGAATAAAGTTGCACCTTGTATTGTTTTAAAAATACTTTTAATTTCTTTAAAAAATCCCAATCCAATTCATCGGGACTACCTAATGATAAAGACAAACCATGACAGGTTAAAGGGTATCGTTCGGTTACTTTATCAAAAATCTTTTTCCAATAGCCACCCATGTCTATCCAGTTTTCGGGTGCTACTTCAATAAAATAAGGTTTAAGAATTGTTCCGGTTAAGAAATCTTCTTCAAAATCTTTTCTAAATCCTATTCCGGTTTTTCCGTTTAGCATGTTATTCTTTTAAATTAAAAATCCCACCTGCCACTATAACTAGCGCAGATGGGATTTTCCTAAAACAACCAGTTAAATTGTATTATTTAGGATTTTTCTTTTCTCCGCATTTGCCTTCTCCGCATTTGCCGTCTTTAGCTTTCTTCTCTCCGCATTTGCCATCTTTAGCTTTTTTGTCGGTAGTTTTTTTGTCAGCACCTTTTTTGTCGTCAGCTTTTTTATCGCTGCAAGTTAGTTCGATGTTTGTACGAACTTCAATACCGTTACCAAGCGCGTTGTAGTTAAACAAGTTGCTGTTGTTAGCATTGATAGCTGAAATGCTTAACATAGCACCTGCTAACATAGATCCTGCGATGATGGTTTTTTTGTTTTTCATTTTTTTGTTTTTAGGGTTTATTTTTTATTTGTTTAATACTTACGTAAATATAGTCGCGGAAGTTTTCAATTCCTTACCGTTTGTGTAAAATATTTCTTAACTTTTATTTAAGTTGTTGTTTATCAATAGTTTTAATTTCTCTTTATCTCCCTGTGGCATTAGTACCATTTCACTTAAACTCTGTTTTATAGCATCATTCATCATAGCCGATTGTATTTTAAAGGCCCGGCAAAACTTACAAATACTCATGTGGAATTTTAAAGCTGTTTCTTCTTTAAAAGATAGTTTTTGCAATTCTTCCTTTTTAAGCAGCAGGTATGTGGCTTGTTTGCAGCATAAGTTCAGGCTAAAGCCTTTAGAAAAATAAGCTATGTTTTTATCTTCGGCACTCATGCTCTTATCCAGTTCTTTTCAAGGCACTCGCGCATTTGCAGCTTTGCCCGGTGTATGATGACCCAATAGTTAGACGAAGTAATGTCCAGTTCCTTGCAAATGGTTGAGCTTTCTTCTTCTTCCAGATACTTTAAAGAAAATACGGATGACCATGTTTTAGGAAGTTTAGCAAGGCACTTAGCCAGTATGTTTTTAAACTCCTTTTGCTCTATATTGCTTTTATCGCTTGTGTTCCATGGCTTGGGTGAAGTGCTCTTTTGCCAATGCCCTTCTCTCAATCCTTCATCAGTAAAGTAATGGGCGTAAGCTACTTTATATTGCTCGCTTTCTTCAAACGATTGCTCGGGATGTGCAGCATTCCTTCTATAATAGTCTATTACTTTGTTTTTTAAGATAGATACCAGCCAGGTTTTCTCGGCGGCTTC
>CAJCJB010000317.1 GCA_903970545.1 Candidatus Saccharimonadota bacterium
GCCATTGAGAAAACACCCCTGCATAAAACTTATATTTTTTATGAGCTATAGAAGCCTTTATGTTTTGTGTTTGTACGGCAGAGAAGTTGTTTTGCCAAAAGAAACGGTTGCCATCATATCGCATCAAATTAAAATCGGGTAAGCGGCTTTGGTACTGAGCCTGTGCATCAAAGTAAAAACCATTCTTAATGATATAATGGTATTTAGCATCTAACTCGTAGTTAGCTTTATTAAAGCCGTTTAAAACATATTCGGCAGTAGAGCTAAGTCTGTGGTCTTTTACTTTTAAAAGAAAGCCTGCCCGTGCAACATGATTAAACCCAACAGTATCTATGTTATGCTGATGGTATTTAATCGCTTCAAGCCTGTAACCGCCATAAAAAACAAAATTGTTGCTGGCAGTCTTTAGTTTATATAACAAGCTGTTAGAGAAAATACGACAACCTGTAGAATCGTGGCTACCACTTACAGCATTATAATAATGATTTGTATCTAAGTTGGAATAAGGCTTACCGTTCTTCTCGCTGAAGTACTGGTTAGGCGTATATATACCTAAATCAGGCTGCCCATCTACATACAAAAAATAATTGCTTTGGTAATTTGTTTCATACACTAAGTAATGAGATGTGGTGCGGGGAAGGGCCTCGTAGGTAGTATCTCCTTTATCGTTTACCACTATTTTAGACGTATCACCTTTGTTTAAACGAAAGAATGTGCTAAACGATAGACTGGATGTTTTTATATTAGATCTTGCAGTACCCGAAGTAAAAATAGGGCTGAAAGGATATATGTTTTTTGGTTGGAAAGCATAATTAGATAAGCCACCAGTAGTAGCAGAATCAACTCCACCATTTAACTGATACTTTACTTTATTAAATAGATAATAGAAGTTATATCCCCATCTGCTATTTTTAGTTTTATAATTAGTAGAACCTACAAAATTAGTGGTTAAGCTTTGTTGCTGTTGGTAAAAGCCCAAGCAAGAATACCGGTTAAACAACAAACTAAAGTTTATTCTCTTATATGTTTGAGCGTGCATTATCTTAAAAAACTGCTCTTGCTTTTGCCCCATAGCAGCCGTTATTTTAGTATATATTTTATATGTACTAAAGTTAAGAGGGTCGTCTTCGGTAATTAAATCGTTGCGGTTGTTTAGTTTATTCCAGTTAAAGAAAGTAGAAGTACCCCGTTCTTGCCTATCGGCTATGAGCGAGTAGGAGGGAAGCCCCATATTGCCCAATACCCCCGTTTGATAATAGTTGTGGGTATTATCAAGCACGGTATCTATTGCTTTAGAATTATTGGTTAAGCCAAAAAGGTTTTGTGTGCGGGTAGAAGATAAATAATAAGTAGAATCAGGCTTTTTTTGAGCCTGAGCAAATAAGGTAATTAAAAGAAGAATTAAACACCAAAAGTGTCTGCGCATAGATGAAGTATCAGAACGCGAATTTAGAACTTTTCAAAGAAATGCTCTTCTACA
Source organism: Candidatus Saccharimonadota bacterium (assembly GCA_903970545.1). GTDB lineage: Bacteria > Bacteroidota > Bacteroidia > B-17B0 > Aurantibacillaceae > PALSA-968. The sequence continues at coordinate 1,481 of CAJCJB010000317.1, forward strand.
TCAAAAGTAGATTTAGAACCCACCAGTTCAAACTCGTTATTCAGCCATCTATCGGCTGTTTCGCGTCCTTTTTGTTTTAGTTGCAATAAGAAATCCCAAGAAGTATTCATTTTACTTGAGTAGTGCATTTGCCCTAAGGTATCGTAACCTGAGATGGTATGTATAAATATCTCGCGGTTTACCTTATCATCTGTCTTTAATATACCATTGCGCAACAACTCATTACGGTAGTGTATCAGCTTCATCTCGTTTATAAGTGAGCTGTTAAAGCTTATTTCATTTACCCTGTCGGTAATATCACGGGCAGTGGTTGGCACAGATTTTATATTGATGGAGTTAATCTTTATCAATACAATATCACGTACATCTGTGTTTGTAATTAAAGGAAAGATAGGGGGGTTACCCATATAACCGCCATCCCAGTAAAACTCACCATTTATTTCTACCGCCTGAAACAACATAGGTAAGCAGGCAGAAGCCATCACAGAATCAACTGTAATTTCTTTATTGGTAAATATCTTGGCACGGTTTGTTTTAACATTAGTAGCACAAATAAATATCTTCTTGTCTTTATAATGGTGTAAGTCCTCAAAATCAACCAAATCTTCCATAATGCCACGAAGCGGATTATAGTTTAGCGGATTAAAATGGTAAGGCGACATGTACTGAGACATGGCATTGAACATAACATAACCCGGTGAGTTATAAATATCTCCATTGCTCCAGTATTTATCTATAAAGGATGCTTTAAAGCCTCCTGAATTTGATAATTTTAGCCATAGCTTCTCAAGGAGCTCTTTAGCTTTATAGCGTTTGCCGGTATGCAAACCATACGCGCAAACTACTGCGTTTATGGCACCTGCGCTGGTGCCGCACATGGCATCAACAAATATATTATCTTCTTCTAACATACGGTCTAATACCCCCCAGGTAAAAGCACCGTGTGCGCCACCGCCTTGCAAGGCAAGTGCTACGTGTTTTCTGTTTTTTCTTGTTTCGCTCAAAGTGAGTCAAAAGTAACAAAATACAATGATGTAAGAGTTTTATCCGTCTATGGGCTTTGGGGCTTGGTCTAAAAGTAGCTGTATATTTATAGTTGTCATTGCGAGCGAAGCGTGGCAATCTCAATTGGTAGTTAAAGCGATTGCTTCGTCGTACCTCCTCACAATGATATGGTATTAGCGTACTATAACTACCCGTTTATTAGCCGTAGCTCCATTACTTGCAATACTGATGTTATAAACGCCCTCATTTAAGTCTGCTACATTAATAGCCTCCCCCTGCCCCTCCGAAGGAGGGAAGCACGTATGCTGCATAACTAATTTGCCCATCATATCATATATACTAACGCTACATGTTCCCTCTACTTTGGAGAGGGTTAGGGTGAGGCTTGTACTGGCAGGGTTTGGGTAAACCGTTACCTGCTCATTACTATTTGCAAATTGCTCTATGCCTGCTGCTGCGACATTAGTTACTTTGCGTATACGTTGATTATATTCATCAGCTATAAACAAATTACCTGTTATATCAAGTACTATTCCAGTTGGATTATTTAATTTTGCTGCGGTTGCCTGCCCCCCATCACCACTATAACCTAATGTTCCAGTTCCAACAATGGTACTTATAATACCTGCTGTATTTATCGTACGAATACGATTATTACCCAAATCAGCAATATATAAATTACCTATCGCATCAAAAGTAACTTCCCAAGGATTATTTAATTCCGCTACGGTTGCCTGCCCCCCATCTCCGCTATACCCTTGTGTTCCAGTTCCAGTAACGGTGCTTATTATACCAGCCGTGTTTACCTTGCGTATTCGGTTATTTGACTGATCAACAATATATAAATTACCCGCGGCATCAAAGGTAACTCCCCAAGGATAACCTAATTTTGCAGCCGTTGCTTGTCCGCCATCACCGTTAAACCCAAAAGCTCCATTACCGACTTGGGTGTTTATGATACCAAGGGTATTTATCATACGTATGCGGTTATTACCTGCATCAGCTATATATATATTACCATCGGCGTCAAATGCTATACCAGATGGAGTTTGTAATTTTGCAGCCGTTGCTTGCCCGCCATCACCGCTAAACCCTGATGTATCCTTTCCTGCAACAGTTGTTATAATCCCTAAAGTATTTATCTGACGAATTCGGTTATTACCTACCTCAGCTATATACAAATTGCCCTTGTCATCAAAGGCTATATCACTTGGATGATACAATTCCGCATCAGTTGCGGAACTTCCATCACCGTTATAACCCTGTGTCCCATTACCAGCTAGGGTACTTATTATACCTGCTGTAGTTATCATCCGAATGCGGTTATTACTATAATCAGCAATATATAGATTACCTGCTGCATCAGTGGTTATTCCTGATGGATAATATAATTCTGCATCAGTAGCCTGCCCTCCATCACCACTATAACCTGCTGTTCCGTTTCCTGCAACGGTGGTAATTATTTGCCCCTTTACTATGCTTGGCAGGGAGGCAAATACTAACAGGCTTATATATAGGTAACGCATAGTATGGGGTTTAAAACAAAGGTAGTATAATTTTAACTCTCTGCAACGCAGGGTGTGCGCTCGGCTTCCGTTAGTGTCCCGACAGCTTCCGTTAGTATCCCGATGGCTTTCATTAGTGTCCCGACGGTTTCTGTTGGTATCCCGATAGCTTCTGTTACTTGATGGATACTCCCTTAGGAGTTGAAGGGGTATGATGTTGTGTTGCAGTAGGTTGCTGCTGGTTTGGGGTATATTTATCTGCTTTGGCAGTAAGTTCGCCCATACTTGCCGAAACTTCTAGCAGATTGTCAAACGAGTTATCTGTGCTTACTAGTCAGGAATTAATGAATTTGGACTCGGAATAGACTTATTCTGAGTCTGATTTTATGTAATCCGAGTTGCAATATATATTCCGAGTTGGATTTAACCGAATCCTTACCAAGAAAAGGAAAACCAAATGGCTTTTTTGTTTTATATTTGAGGGGATGAAACAAAGTAGTTACATATTAAAAATTGATAACCCTTGCAGTGAGTCTTGGCAAGTGATGAAAGCCAATGATGTTGGCAGATATTGTGCTAACTGCCAAAAAAGTGTAATTGATTTTACGAGTTTAACAGATAATGAAGTTTTACAAATAATTAAACAAACAAACGGAAAGCTATGCGGCAGGCTTAATAGCGAGCAAATGAACAGAGTTTTAATTGGCACTAAACAACAATCAACAAATACTAAATTACATAAAATACTTGCAGGGCTTCTTCTACTTTCTTCATCAGAAAATATCATCGCTAATAAACAGTATTCTGAAACGCAAATTGTTTTTAAATCTATTAATGAGAATTTAACCGTATCAACAGATGAAAACTTAAACAACCAGTTATCAGATAGCTTAAAGAATATAGTACAGGGTAAAGTTATTGTTGCAAATAATAAAGATGTAATCCCATTTGCCAGCGTTCTTATTAAAAACACAA
>CAJCJB010000318.1 GCA_903970545.1 Candidatus Saccharimonadota bacterium
TTACTGATATTGCTATTATTGTAGTGGCAGCTGATGATAGTGTGATGCCTCAAACAAAAGAAGCTATTAATCATGCACAGGCAGCAGGCGTTCCGATGATTATTGCTATCAATAAAATAGATAAGCCGGGTGCTAACCCAAATAAAATACGCGAAGATTTATCACAATTAAATATTTTAGTAGAAGAGTGGGGGGGGAAGTACCAATCTCAAGAGATATCTGCTAAGACGGGTTTAAACATTGATGTATTATTAGAAAAGATTTTATTAGAAGCAGAGGTATTAGATTTAAAAGCAAATCCAAAAATAAGAGCTTCCGGTTCTGTAATTGAAGCTAAATTAGATAAAGGTCGCGGACACGTGGCTGATATCATCGTTCAAAAAGGAACTTTAAAAGTTGGTGATATTATTGTTGCGGGTGGGTACAGTGGTCGTGTAAAAGCTATGACTAATGAACGTGGCTTACCAATTAAAGAAGCAGGTCCTTCTATACCATTGCAATTATTGGGTTTAAGCGGATCTCCTACTGCCGGTGATAAATTTAATGTGATGGCAGATGAACGTGAAGCGCGTGAATTAGCTAACAAGCGTTTGCAACTACAACGCGAGCAAGGTATTAGAACACAGAAACATATTACACTTGATGAGATTGGAAGACGTTTAGCTATTGGTGATTTCAAAGAACTGAATGTAATTGTGAAAGGTGATGTGGATGGTTCTATTGAGGCGTTATCTGATTCACTATTGAAACTATCTACTCAGAAAATTGCTATTAACATTATTCATAAATCAGTTGGTGCTATTAGTGAGAATGATGTAATGTTAGCATCTGCGTCAAACGCTATTATAGTTGGTTTCCAGGTTCGTCCTACTACCAATGCACGTAAATTAGCTGAAACAGAAGAAATTGATATACGCTTATACTCTATTATTTACCAGGCCATAGATGAAATTAAAGCTGCTATGGAAGGTATGTTAGCTCCGGAGTTTGAAGAGAAAATTGTATGTAATATCGAAATCAGAGAAGTATTTAATATTACCAAGGTAGGTACTATTGCCGGTTGTTATGTATTGGATGGAAAAGTTACTCGCCACACCAAAGTACGCGTTATACGTGATGGTATTGTGTTACATAGCGGCGGCTTAGGTTCTTTAAAACGTTTTAAAGACGATGTAAAGGAAGTTTCTGCCGGTTACGAGTGTGGTTTAAATATTGATGGTTACGATGATATTAAAGTAGGAGATATTATCGAAGGATATGACATGGTTGAAGTAAAGGCTAAACTATAAACGAGGCTCTTTAACTTCTAATTTCTAAATTTAATCTACATGAGTCAGGAAATAGCTGAAAAACATAATCTGAAAGATTTAGAGCTTAGTTATAGTACAATTCTTAAAGAGGTGGGCGAAGATGCCACCCGCGAAGGATTACAAAAAACTCCTCATCGCGCCGCCAAAGCCCTTAATTTTCTTACTAAAGGTTATGCCGAGAACCCAGCAGATATTTTAAAATCTGCTATGTTTAAGGAAGAATATAGTCAAATGGTGGTGGTAAAGGATATTGAAGTTTACAGTCTTTGCGAACATCATTTATTACCTTTTTTTGGCAAAGCACATATTGCTTATATACCTAATGGATATATTGTTGGGCTAAGTAAATTACCTCGTGTGGTTGATGCTTTTGCTCGCAGGTTACAGGTGCAAGAAAGATTAACTAACGAAATACGCGACTGTATTCAAAGTACTCTGAAACCTATGGGAGTTGCAGTTGTAGTCGAGTGTAGTCATTTATGTATGCAAATGCGCGGTGTGCAAAAGCAAAACTCGGTAACTACTACCTCTGCCTTTACCGGAGAGTTTTTAAAAGAGACAACTCGAAAAGAGTTTATCAGTTTAATTTCTTCAAGGTTACATTAATTCTCCAGTTTCTCGAGCGCTGCCATTGCGGCTAATTGCTCCGCAGCACGCTTAGATGCATTTTCTGCCTCGGTAATTATTTTACTATTAAGTTCTACACCTATGCGGTAAATCTTTTTGGCACCGTCGGCAGTTTCATTAAGTAAAACAAACTGTAAAGAGGTCTTATTCTTCTGGCAATAATTGATTAAACGGCTTTTATAATCCGTGTCTTCATTTATTATAGAATGTACTTCTAAATGTTGTTTAATGATTTTTTCAAGCACTATTTTCTTTGTCTTTATATATCCTAAATCTAAATACGTAGCACCTATAACAGCCTCAAGTGCATCGCCATATAAAGTGTAAGAAATATTTCCTTTAATATCAGTACGTAAAATTTTATCTATACCTAATTTAACTGCCAGTTTATTTAATTGATTCCGACTAACCATTCGAGAACGGACTTGAGTTAAAATGCCTTCATCTTTATTTGGTAAAATACCAAACAGATATTCGGCAACAATGGTACCTAAAATGGAGTCTCCAAGAAATTCTAACCGTTCATTACTCTTAGTATGTTTGGCAGCCGAACTATGTGTTAATGCCTGCTGAAACAAAGCAATATTCTTAGGATAAAAACCTAAAAGGTTTTTAATGCTTTGAGCCAGTTTTTTTTCAGAAGAGGTTTTGTAACGGTTTATCTGAAGTATTTTCAGCAAAAGAATTTAAGCAGTATATTTTTTAAATACTACCGCTGCATTATGTCCGCCAAAGCCAAAAGTATTGCTGATAGCAACATTTACTTTGCGGGTTTGAGCTTTATTTAAAGTAAGATTAAACCGTGGGTCTATTTCAGGATCGGGAGTAACAAAATTAATGGTAGGAGGGATAATATCATTCTTTATAGCTAATACAGTAGCCATGGCTTCAATGGCCCCAGCCGCACCCAGCAAATGCCCCGTCATAGATTTTGTAGAACTGATATTCATTTTAAAAGCCTGTTCCCCAAACAAATTCTGAATGGCTTTTAACTCGGCTATATCACCAAGCGGGGTAGAGGTTCCGTGTGTATTTATATAATCAACTTCGTTAGGACTAATTTCTGCGTCTTTTAAAGCACGTTCCATTACCAGTTTAGCACCTAATCCTTCCGGATGCGGAGCTGTAATATGATGGGCATCTCCACTCATACCTCCGCCAATAATTTCTGCGTAAATTTTTGCGCCACGGGTCAAAGCATGTCCCAACTCTTCTAAAACAAGAGCTCCACCACCTTCACCTAACACAAAACCATCACGGTCTTTATCATAAGGACGGGAAGCTTTATCTGGTTCATCATTTCGCATGCTCATTGCCTGACAGGCATTAAATCCGCCAATACCACATTCGTTAATGGCAGCTTCAGAACCACCAGTAACAATAGCATTGGCTTTACCCAAACGTATATAATTAAAAGAATCTATTAATGCATTGGTTGAAGAAGCACAAGCCGAAACGGTAGTAAAATTAGGTCCTCTGAATCCAAAACGAATTGAAATATGCCCTGAGCATATATCAGCAATCATTTTAGGAAAAAAGAAAGGGTTAAAGCGTGGGGTTCCG